>JAOUFM010000017.1 GCA_029858205.1 Deltaproteobacteria bacterium
CTTCGGCCTCTCGTACCATGTCTGCGATATTTTTATGCAGAAGCGATTCGCCGCCCATAAAGAGGCTCACCTTCGGTATGCCAATCTCTGCCGCGTCCTTTATGACCTTTCTAAAGAGCTCCATGTCCATGAACCCGTGTTTACGCGTAAGTCCGGTGCTTTGCGGACACATGGGGCATTTAAGGTTGCACTGGCTCGTGGGCTCGATAAAGAGCTCCGATGGCGGCGCGTTTATATGGGAAGACCTGTCCTCGTAGGCTATGGAGCGAAGCGTTTTCTCAAGCGGCCTTGTGAGGAGTTTTTTAAGGCTTGTCATATTATATGGACGGGGTTCCCGGGCTTTCGCGTAATTTGAGTCCGACAGGCATGGTTAATGTTAACAGAGAGGCTGCTCTATTGTCAAATAACGCGGCCGGAATAAGGGGATTTCTTCATATTTATAAGCTTTTATATTGACCGTGTCTTTGGCATATAATACAATAATTTATTGAATAAAAACAGGGACCATCTTACATCCCGTTGTTTTATCAGGAGAATTCTTGGTGTTACCTGCTGCTACCGAAAAAATGACACCGGCGGGCTTTAATCTCTCGCACTGGTGGAAGAGGCGAAACAATCGGGCGCTAAATAAGCGCGAGTTTCGCGAAAGAAGGACTGTTCTTAAGTCCATGCCGCAGATCGCGTACTTGGACGTCTCGAACGCGTGCCCGCTCTCGTGCCCGCTTTGCCCAACAGGGAAAAAGGAGTCGAGTGCTGTAAAGGGGCTGATGAAGTTCTCGACCTTTAAAAAGATATTCGACGAGATCGGCCCGTATCTCTACGAGCTGCATCTCTATAACTGGGGCGAGCCGCTTCTAAACCAGGACCTTCCCGAGATGATACGCTATGCCAAGAGCCGCTACGACGTGGACGTCATCCTCAGCACTACTCTAATGAAGGTCTCGAAGGACCTTGCAACAGAGTTAATAAAGGCAAAGCCTGATTTGATAAGCCTTTCCATAGACGGCGCTACCCAGGAAGTTTACGAGAAGTACAGGGTCGGCGGCAAGCTAGATGAGATATTTGCTACACTTCGCCTTATGGTTGACGTGAAGGACACACTCGGGCAAAAGAAGCCGCTTCTTCGGTGGCAGTTCATACCCATGAAGCACAACGAGCACGAGATAGAAACAGCGAGAAAGATGGCCTCTGAGATGGGTGTCGCCTTCAGAACCCATAGGGTAAGGCTAAACGTCACGAACTTCGATAAAAAGGACTTTAAGGACATACTCGAGGAAAATAAGGACTGGCTGCCGAAGGACGAAAAATACATCCGTTACGACGACTCAGGCGCCAAGAGCGTTTGCAAGTTTCTCTGGGACAGGGTGATCGTCAACTTCGACGGCTCCATAGCGCCGTGCTGCAAGATATACACCAAGGAAGACCTGTTTACCGATAAATATCCGGAAAGTTTTCAAGACGTCTGGAACGGCGAGAAATACCAAAAGGCGAGAGCGATATTTACGGGCACGACAACCGACAAGGATTTTGTCTGCCAGAGGTGCTTTGACAGGGATGGAAATATCTGAGAAGCGGCTTAAGGTTTCGGGCAAGTGGAAGGTCCTTATAAACGAGGCGCTTTGCAAGGGCGGCCTTGCCGAGGCCGTGATTTCGGCAATCGAGGGCAAAGGTAGCGAGGCGCTAAAGCGCCTTAAAAGCTCGGAAACAAGCCGCGTCTGGAAGTTCGGGTTTGGCGGCGTTGATTATGCCGTAAAGGAATTTCTCGGCCGCGGTTTTTTCGAGCCAATAAAGACGCGCTTTAAGGGCACGCGGGCCATGCGCGCATGGAAGGGCGGAAGGCTGCTTCTGGAAAACGGCTTTAAGACGCCGCCGCTCGTAATGGAGATAGAGGGCCCGGGTGCGAGGAATTTTCTCGTTACCGCCTTTGTTGACGATGTCACAGGGCTCTTTACGTTGTCTCGCGAACTAGCGAAAAAAGGCGGGGCCGAGGCTTCTCGCATAAGGCGCAGATGCGCACGTGCCCTTGGCGATACCGTCGGCAGGATGCATGCCTTGGGCCTTGTGCACGGGGACTTAAGGCTCGAGAACATCCTTATCAAGGGAGCTGAGCACGGCAGGTGCGAGCTCTTTTTCATAGATAACGAAAGAAACGTGAAGTATCCGAGGCGGCCTCCTATCGACAAGATAGAATGGAACCTCGTGCAAATCAGCATGGTGCTCGTGCCGGACGCCGACAGGGCGGCGTGCTTTGCGGCGTACTTAAAGCGGATGCCCGAGCTTAAGGCGCGTAAAACAGAGCTTGGCAGCAAGGTCATGGCTACGGCCAGAAAAAGAATCGAAAAAAAGCACGGAAGAAGCATTTGAAAAGGAATATTTCATATAGATGAGCAAGCGTAGGAAGGTAATGTTCGTTTTCACCGAGGACCCGGGAAATGGCTCGCCGCTCTATGCAGATCTTTTTGCGAGGCTCTCCAAGGCAGGGTTCGATGTGTCCTCGTGCTTTCTAAGAGGCAGGAGAAACGATCTCTCGCTTGTAAACTCCATCTATATCGAAGAGGCCATTGGCGAGAAGCCCGGAGAGTACGATACCGTTAGAGAGCTCGCGCGCGTAATAAGGGAGGAAAGGCCCGATATCGTGCATGCCCATAAGCACAAGGCCACGGTGTACTCGGTATGGGCTTCGCTCTTTGCCAGGGGGCCAAAGATTGTTGCGCACGTGCACGGGCTCGGAAGGACGCGTAACTTTAAGCGCAAGATTTCCAACTTTTTTACCTACAGGTTCCTTTCCGCCATTGTCGCTGTTTCCAATGTCGTGAAGGACGATATACTAAAGAATAATCTTTTTGTCGACAAGCAAAAGGTGAAGGTCGTTTATAACGGCATAGACCCGGTAAGTGTTGCTTACGGAGCGGACGAAAGGAAAGAGGCGCGTAAAACCCTTGGCATTGCCGAGGATGAGTTCGCGTATGTCACCGTCGGCCGCCTTGTGCCGACAAAGGGCCAGAGCTACATGCTTGAGGCCTTCTCCATGCTTCGGCCCCGCGGCGTGATGCGCGTGTATATGATAGGGAGCGGCCCGCTCGAGGCGGAGCTTAAGGGGCAGGCCGAAAAGCTTGGCATAGCGGACAAGGTAAAATTCCTTGGCTATAGAAATGACGTGGGAAAACTGCTTTGCGGCTTCGATTGCTTTGTGTTCCCGTCTGTTGCCGAGGGGTTTCCGCTCGCAATACTCGAGGCAATGGCAGCTGGCGTTTGCATAGCAGCCGCCGATGTAGGAGGCATAAAGGAAGCGCTTACCGGCATAGCGCGCATTGTGGAGCCTAAAAACAGCGAGGCCCTTGCAAAGGCCATGGCCGAGGTCATAGACATGGACGAGGGAGAAAGATACAGGGAAGGCCGCGCTTTGAGGTTGAAGGTCGAGGAGTCGTTTACGGTTACGAAGATGGCAAGGGCGTTTATCGATGTCTACGGCGAGGTGCTAAAGAATGCCTGAGCAGATGCCTGTGGTGACGGTCGTTATTCCGGCGTATAACCATGCTCCTTATATAGAGGAGTGTGTGGAGAGCATACTTGCCGAGCGCTACCCTGCGCTTGATTTGATAGTCATAAACGACGGCTCCACGGATTCAACACTTGAAAAGATAGAAGGGCTTACGAAAAGGCATCCCGGAGCATTTAGGTATGTCGACAAGAAGAACGAAGGGCTTGCAAAGACACTTAACCTCGGCTTATCCATGGCAAAGGGCAGCTATTTCGCCGAGCTTGCTTCCGATGATTCGCTTATCCCTGGGAGCATAGTGAAGAGGGTTGAGTTCCTTGAGAAAAACCCCGGCATCGATGCCGTGTTTGCGGATTGCCTGCTCATGTACGGGAATGAAAAAACCAATAAGCGCCTTATAAAGGACTCTGGCAAGACAGGGCACAGGAGCCCGGTGCACGGTCTCGTGGATTACATAAGCAAGGCAACCGAGATATTTTTCCCAACCGGCATGATAAGAACAGACACTCTAAGAAGGCTCGGGGGCTTTGACGAGGATTTTAGATATTGCGAAGACATGCTCATGCGCTACGTGCTGACACTTAAGACGAAGATAGAGTATATCGACGAGCCTGTGATGAACTACCGGCGCCACCCGTCGAACGTGTCGGGCAGCCCGTTAAGGATTGTGCCTGAGAAGATACTTGCGTTAGATAAGCTTACGCGTATGACCGACGACCCTGCAGTGAAGAGATGGATAGATAAGCGGCTCTTCAAGTACAATGTCGCATATTTTCGGGACGGCATAAAGGCCGGTATGGACAGGGAAAAGCTAAAGCCCTATATAAGGCGCGCAAGAGAGATGCGGCCGTGGTCTCTAAAGGCGTTGTATCTTAGGTTGCTTCTTGCGTTTTAGGAATGGAGATACGGCGTGGTCATTGTAAAACTTACGGGCGGGCTCGGTAACCAGATGTTCCAGTACGCTGCTGCCAGGGCGGTTGCGCTTCGCCGTAACTCAGAGCTCAAGCTCGATACCGGGGATTTCGGCAATATAACGGGCTTTGCCGGAGTGGATTCGAGATATTATGCGCTCGGGTGTTTTGCTCTTGATGTAAAGGTTGCAACAAAGGACGAGATCATGGCGTGCAGAGAATCATGGCGGGATTCTTTGCCAAAAGGGCTTAGGCGTTCGCTCGACTCGGTGACGCCCGCGTCGATGCTTCGTTATGTAAAGGAAAGGCAGTTTAACTTCGATAAGCGCATACTTTCGCTCGGGGAAAATGTGTATATGGAAGGCAACTGGCAAAGCGAGAAATATTTTAGCGACGCAAGGGGAGCAATAAGGAGCGACTTCGCGTTCAAGGGCGCTCTTTCCGGACGCAACATGGAATTGGCTTCCATGATGGGCCAGGCAGATGCCATTTCACTTCATGTAAGAAGGGGCGATTATGTCACCAACGCTAAGACCAACGCCGTGCACGGCACTTGCACGCTTGAGTATTACGGCGAGGCCATGAAAAGGGCGGCAGCCGATCTGGCCATGCCGCATTTTTTCGTGTTCTCCGACGATATCGCATGGACAAAGGCCAATATTAAATCAGAGTTTCCTACGACTTTTGCCGATGGCAACATCGAGAGGCCGTACGAGGACATGCATCTGATGAGCCTTTGTAAGCATCATATAATAGCCAACAGTTCTTTTTCATGGTGGGGGGCGTGGCTTGGCGCAAATCCTCTTAAGCGTGTTTTTGCGCCGCCAAACTGGTTTGCTTCGTTCGATAAGGATACCAGGGACCTTATACCCGAGAGGTGGGTGCGTGTATGACAAGGCAAGCGCTAGAACAAAAAGATTTCCAGTTCAAGAAAAAGACGCCGCTCGTTTCAGTCGTCATTCCCGTTTATAACCACGAGGCTTACGTTGCCGCCGCGATAGACAGCGTGCTCACGCAGGACTACCCGGCGGTTGAGCTTATGGTCATAAACGACGGCTCGACGGATTCAACTGACAAGGTGGTAATGGAGAAGCTAAAGGCCTCGGGCGGCGCCTTTACGTACGTATCCAAGCAAAACGAGGGAGTTGCAAAGACGCTAAGTGTGGGGCTCGATGCCGCAGATGGAAAATATTTCATCGAGCTTTGCTCCGACGACATCATGACAGAGGGAAGCATCCGTAAGAGGGTCGAGTACATGGAGGCCCATCAGGAATACGACTGCGTATTTGCCAATGCGCGCATAATGGACGCCTCGGGTGCGCCAGGAGAGGTGATAATCAAGGACGGGGTCGGCAAGCCATCGCATGTAACGGCGCTGCATACCTTCGAACAGTTTGTCAAGAGCAGGACTCTTATGATAATGCACACGGGAATATTCAAGACCGAGAGGCTGCGTGCCCTTGGCGGCATTGACACGAACTTTTACAGCGAGGACGTGTACACGCGCTACCTTTTTGCGAGAAGGGCAAATGTCGGATACTTAAACGAGCCGGTGCTTTACTACAGGATGCACGATACCAATATCTCGCGCGGCAAGCCCTTCTGGATGCGCAGAGAAAAGGTCATGGCATTTGAAAAACTTCTAAGGGACGAGGATAGCGAGGAAATGCGCCCGGTCATAGAGGAGCAGCTTTTTCTCGAGTATATAAAGTATCTAAAGGCGGGGCTAAGGCACAGGATAAAAAAAGAGGACATGATAAGTGTGGCCCAAAGATCGCTTGCCATGAGGCCGTTTTCCGTAAAGGCGCTTTACTACAGGGTGCGCGCCATTTTCATGAGGTAGTCTCGTTGTCTGCCAAGGGGTGATAAATGGGGTTGTTGAAGACGATACAGGAGATGCCGGCAGGAAGGAAGTTTCTGGCGATATTCATGTTCGCCGTTCTATTTCGCCTGTGCATGGCGCTCATAGCCGTTACCGTTGCTTCCGATAGCGTAATATATCTTTATCTGGCCGGTAATTTTTCGTCAATGGGTTTTGGAGGGCTTGTCGATTGGCTTGTTCCTCCAGGGTATCCGTTTACTGTCGCTATCGCGCTTAATGTCGTAGACGATCCTGAGTTCGCAGGCAGGCTTGTGGCGATGTTCTTTAGTTCCCTTACGGTGCCGCTTGTCTATTATCTTTGCAGGCGCCTGTACGATGAGAAAATCGCGCTTACCGCGGCCTTCTTCGTTGCCGTGCACTATTTCGTCGTGCGCTACAGCGGCGAGGTGCTGACCGAAGGGCTCTACGGTTTTCTTCTTGCGGCCTTTCTTATATTCGCCATAAAGGGCGTTAGGGATAGAAGTTTCCTTTACATGGCGCTCGCAGGGCTTTTTTCCTCGTTTGCGTACCTTACGAGGCCCGAGGGCGCGGGGCTCCTCGGACTGCTGTCCGTATGGCTTTTTGTTGATAATATCCGCGCTCTCGGTAAAGACTGGTTCGTACGCGTAAAACTTCTTTGTGTTGCATGGGCGGTGTTCCTGGTTGCCGCTGCGCCTTATATTTATCATATGTATGATCATTTCGGAGAGGCGAGGATATCGGGAAAACTTACCACATCTAATATAGTGGACGCAACGAGCGGGATAGTCAAGAACGAGGAAAACATTTCAAAGCTTGCCAGGAATTTCATGAGAACGCACACGTGGCCGTTCTTTGTCCTGTTCGCGGCAGGACTTTACGCGAGGTTTCGGCGCGAAAGAAGGAGCGAGGATATATTTCTATTTGTTATTTGGGGCGCTTATACCGTCCTTTATACCGTCATACGTCCGGATTCAAGATATTTTGTCGAGCACATGGCGGTGTTTTTGATATTTTCATCAGCAGGGTTTATTTATTTCGTAGACTCCCTTGCAGCGCGCTCCGGGTGGAATAAGCGTGCGCTTATCGTTGCTGTCGCGGTTCTTGTGGCGCTTACGGCCATGCAGCTAAGAAAGACCTATCCGGTAAGGGCGCACCAGATAGGCGAGATAACAGCCGGAAAATGGTTCAAGGAAAACGTCGGGCCCGGGCAAAGCGTAAGTGTCGAGCCTAGCTACCACGACCATAATAACGTGTTCGTATATTTTGCAGGCGCAAAGTACGTGCCGAGGACGGAGAAGACTGTCGACGAGCTCGTGCGGTCGGCAAAGGAAAAGGGCGTTATTTACGTTGCCGGGTATGTAAAGGACTTTTCCGCTACCTTTGCAGGTTTCGATGCGCAGAAAAAGAATTACCTTGAAGAGGTCAAATATTTCAGCGGCGAAAGCAGCAAGGCCGATTATGTCATATACAGGATAAAATAGCGCGCTGCGTTTATTTATGGGCGGATTGAAGATAAAAATATCAAAGGCAGCGGAAACGCTCGGCATAGAGGAGATGCTTGCTTTGCCGGATGTATTTTCCGGCGCCGGCGCGCGTATTATAAAGAGCAGTGCCTCGTCCGCCATAGGAGTAAGGAAGCTCGGGGATGTCGAGCTTCTTGTAAAAAGGTTTAACTACAAGGGCGCGCTGCATTCGCTTGCGAGAAGGATTGCCGGGTCAAGGGCAAAAAGCCTTTTTAAAAGGAGCGAGGCGCTTTTCGAAAAGGGCCTTCCCGTGCCAGAGCCTCTTGCGTATGCCGAGGGTAGTAGGGTCTCGTACTTTGTTTCGCGCTACGTAAGTGCAGTAAACGATCTCGGCAACCTTTCCAAAGAGCGCGGCCTAAAGACATTTCCCGCTCTTGCGGCATCGCTTGCAAAGGCCGTTGTTGCTTTTCACGTCGCAGGCGCTGTGCATGGGGATCTTAAATGGACGAACATACTTATGCTCGAAGGCAGCGGCAAAAAGGGTTTTGAGTTCTGTTTCGTCGACATTGATCAGACGCGCCTTTGCCGGTCATTTGATAGAAAGGGCGCGGCAGCAGACCTTACTGCATTCGTTGGTTACGGCATGCGCATGAACGAGAGGGAATGGGTTGAGGGTGAATTCCTTCCTGCTTACGAAAGAGAGCTTTCTTCAAAGGCAGGGCAAGGCGTTGACATGGGCCTTGTAGTGAAAACTGCATCCGCGCGGTATGCCGCGTGGAAGAAGCGCCAAAAGACCGCAAGGCACGGTGGCTGATGGAATTCAATGAAAGAGACGGGCTTACAGTTAACGCCGCTTATGAGAACGCGCTGAAAGAAGGCGGCCTCCTGGGCTTCGATGCCGTTATGAACTTCGAGGGTGGGCGCGTTATAAAGCGCAAGGCAACTCGCTCGATTATAAGGTTTGAATTGCCGGATGGGCAGACGTTGAAGGCGTTTTTCCTTAAGCGCCATAAGTGGACTCACGGCGAGGCCCTTAAGCGGCTCATCAATTTGCCGCATCCGGAGGACGGACGTAACGAATGGGACATGACCGTGCTTCTCTCGAAGGAAGGCTTTCTTACGCCAGTGCCCGTTGCCTACGGCGAGAGAAAGAAGGGCGGCATGGTGGTCGAGTCGTTCTATATTTCCGAGGAGATTCGCGGCGCAATAAGGCTTTCCGATTATATGCCGCTTCTTAAAACAAAAGGCGCTGACGGCGTTGGAGAGAAGCGGCGCATACTGGGAGAAGTGGGTAGGTTGGCAAGAAGATTCCACGATATGGGTTTTAACCACCAGGATTTTTATCTGTTGCATATATTCTATAGGCCGTCGTCAGGCGAGCTTATACTCGTTGATTTGCAGCGCGTGAACAGGAGAAGCTCTCCTGCAAGAAGCAGGGTTATAAAAGACCTCGGTCAATTCGTCTTCTCGGCCCAGAGGACAGTAAACGTCACAAAGGCCGATATCGTACGCTTCGGGCACGCGTACGCAGGGAAAAATAAGTTTGATATGACCGATAGAAAGATGATAAAAAGTATAATGGCAAAGGCCCATCGCATAGCAGCGCATAACGAGAAGGGCGTGAAAGGAAAGGCAAGATAGTGGCTATTGGCTCATTAAATGACAAGGCGCGCTGTTTTCTTGTAACCGGGGGCGGCGGCTTTATAGGCTCGAATCTTTCCCTGGCGCTTCTCAAGGACGGTCATAGCGTTACTGTAATGGATAACCTCTTGACCGGTGCGCGTAAAAATATCGTTGATATCGAGGATGCTTCAAAGGGAAGCGGGCGGTTTAAGTTTATCGAGGCCGATATACGGGACGTAGAGGCCTGTAAGCGGGCGGTGGAAGGTGTCGACATCGTTCTTCATAACGCAGCGCTTGGCTCTGTGCCGCGCTCCATACAGGACCCGTTCACGTCAACGGCAATTAACGTAGTAGGCACGCTAAATGTGCTTATCGCGGCAAAGGATGCAGGGATAAAACGTTTCGTATACGCGTCGAGTTCTTCTGTTTACGGGGATTCGGCAACGCTTCCGAAGAAGGAAGGCGATGAGGGCTCTCCGCTCTCTCCGTATGCCATAACAAAGGTCTCGAACGAGCTCTACGCAAAGGCATTCGAGAGAAACTACGGCATGGAGACAATAGGGCTTCGTTACTTTAACGTGTTCGGGCCAAGACAGGACGCGCTTTCTCCTTATGCGGCGGTAATCCCGATATTCGTTAGAAAGCTCCTCGCAAACGAGGCGCCGACCATAAATGGCGACGGCGAGACATCAAGGGATTTTACCTATATAGACAACGTCGTTGACGCGAACATAAAGGCAGCGTTTGCGCCGAAGGAAGCTGCAGGAAGGGCGTATAACATAGCGCTGGCAGGCAGGGTCACGTTAAACGAGCTTTATAATGCGATTGCAAAGCTTCTTGGCAAGGAGGGCATAAGGCCTGTTTACGGGCCGCAGAGGGCTGGCGATATACGCCATTCCTTTGCCGATATATCTCTTGCAAGGAAGTATCTTGGCTACGACCCGAAGGTGGGCTTCGAAGAAGGGCTTGGCAGATGTATCGGATGGTATAAGGATAACCTTTAACCCGGACGGACAAAACGAATGAAAAGGATACTCAACTTAAAGAAGGCTCTGGCAATAATTAATTCCATGAAAAAGGCGCGTGTGCTTGTGGCAGGCGACCTGATAGTGGACCACTTTATCTGGGGAAGCGTTACGCGTATCTCCCCGGAGGCCCCGGTGCCGGTCGTGAACGTTACAAACGAGACGGTGGTGCTTGGCGGCGCTGCAAACGTCGCCTGCAACATCGCTTCTCTTGGCGGACACGCCGCTCTCTCGGGTGTAATCGGGCGAGACAGGGACGGCGATGCGCTAAAGAAAATGCTCAAGGAGCGCGGCATCACGGGCTCGGGCGTGTTCACTGACCGTCACCGTCCGACCACCATAAAGACGCGCATCGTTGCGCAGCATCAGCAGGTTGTGCGGTTCGATAGAGAGAACTCTGAGCCGTATTCCCCGAAGATGCGCTCGAAAATCCTTTCAAGTGTGGCGCGTCTTGTCTCTGTTGCAGATGTCGTTGTCGTATCGGATTACGCCAAGGGGTACGTCAGCCGCGAGCTTGTCGAGAGGCTAAAGGACGCGTGCGCCAAGCGGGGCGTAAAGCTTGCAGTTGACCCGAAGGTCGAGCATATGGACTATTACTGGGGCGTATCTGTGATTACGCCAAATAACAACGAGGCGTCCGCTGCCTCGGGCATAAAGATAAAGGACGGAGAGAGTTTAAGGGAGGCCGCGCACGCCCTGCTCGACCGCTTGAGCGCGGAGGCCGTTCTCATAACAAGGGGAGAGCACGGCATGAGCCTTTTCTTCGACGGCTCTGAGACCCACATCCCGACTGTTGCAAGAGAGGTTTATGACGTAAGCGGCGCGGGAGATACCGCGATGGCGGTGCTCGCACTTTCGCTTGCTTCCGGCGCGACTTACGAGGAAGCGGCAGTGTTAAGTAACATCGCTGCAGGGCTTGTTGTTGAGAAGCTTGGCACGGCTACTCTTACCCCTGATGAGCTAAAGGCTGCCGTGAGAGCAAAGCTCGCGGACTAAAGTCTGGAGGCCTATGCGGCGCGCGAACCTTCCGGAGCCGGTAAAGCTTTTCTCGAGTGTTATTGCAACCGACGTTTCGTCCTTTACCGATGTGCGCGTACGGCTGAAGGCTGTGTTTGGCGCCGAGGACTATGTATCGGATGTGGCACGGTTTGCGCACACGGATTACTATAAAGAAGAAATGGGGCCGGCTCTTTCGCGTATCTTCGTTTCGTACGCAAAGCTCGTTGCGCCCGAAGAGATAGCAGCGGCAAAGCTCTTTACGAACGAAGTCGAAGAGGCCTTTCTTGGCCCAAACGGGAAGAGGCGGGTAAACATCGACCCCGGGTACGTGACGCTCCATAACGTGGTGCTTGCGAGCACGAAGAATTTTTCGCACCGCGTGCACATAAGGGGCGGGGTGTACGCAGAGCCCACACTCCTTTATTCGAAGAAAGAGGGCGGCTTTAGACCTCTTGAATGGACTTACCCGGATTACTCGGCAAAAGAGGCTAGAGAGATGTTTTCCATGCTAAGAAGGATGTACCAAAAGGAGATACGCGCGTGAAGACGAATGTAAAGAGCATGACAGGGTACGCAAGGGTTACCTTTGATGCGCCTACCGGAAGCGGCGTTGAGACCTTTTATATCGAGGTCAAAACGCTAAATAACCGCCACCTTGACGTCGGCGTAAAGATGCCAGAGAGGTTCTTTCGCCACGAGTTTGCGCTTAGGGACGCGGTGAAGAAGAAGTTCTCGCGCGGCTCTTTCAGTATCTACATCGGAAGCGGCTCTAAAGATGCCCCTCCGGTGAGCGTTAATATGGACGTTGCCCGTGCCTACAAGAAGGCTGCCGAGGATATCGGCAAGGCGCTTGGCGTTGACGGCTCCATAGACGCGAGATTCCTTCTTAAGCTTAAGGACGTATTCGGCGCTCCTGCTGCGGTTGACGCGGATTCGGATAAGGCCGTTTTGATGGACGCGGCTTCCAAGGCCTTTGACGAGCTCGATACCATGCGCGTAAGAGAGGGCGCTACGCTCGGCGCCGATATTTGCGACAGGCTTGCCTCCATGGAGGCGCATGTCGCAGCAGTTGAAAAGCTCATGCCTGCCTCGGTTGAGAAGTACAGGGAAAGGCTTAAATCCGAGATAACCTCGCTCCTTGGCAAGGCCGATGAGGACAGGATTATGGCCGAGGCCGCGTACTTTGCCGAGCGCGTAAACACGGCAGAGGAAATAGTCAGGCTAAAGTCCCACATAGAACAGGCAAGAAGCTATCTCTCTATGACCGAGCCCGTCGGACGAAAGCTCGATTTCCTCTGCCAGGAGTTCCTTAGAGAGGCCAACACCATCGCATCCAAGGCCCAGGAAACGGGCATTACCATGGCAGTTATCGAGATAAAGGGAGATATTGAAAAAGTGCGTGAACAGGTGCAGAATATAGAGTAGAATATAAGACACTACCCCACCGGTTGCAGCAAGAGGCAATATAACTGATGGTTATCGAAAATAGAAAAGGGAAGTTATTTATAATGTCTGGCCCCTCGGGCGCCGGTAAGAGCACGCTTTCTTCCAAAGTCCTTGGCGAGGTCGAGGGCATGGGTTTTTCCGTCTCTTATACCACGCGTAAGCCCAGGGCTGGCGAGAGAGACGGGGTTGAGTACCGCTTCGTAGACGACGCGGCCTTCGACGCGATGGTTGGAAATAACGAGTTCCTCGAGCACGCAGGGGTGCACGGCAAGAGGTACGGCACTGCGAAAAAAGACCTCGAGGCGATACTTGACGGCGGAAAAGACGTGCTCCTTGATATAGACGTGCAGGGCGCGGAGCAGCTCTCCAAGAAGTATAGAAAGGGCGTCTACATATTCATAACGCCGCCTTCCATAGAAGAATGCGCAAAGAGGCTCTCTGGCAGGGGCGTCATGGACAAGGCCGAGTTCGATAAAAGGGTGGCTGCCGCAGAGGAGGAGATAAAAATGTCCTCTTCGTACGACTATATAATAGTGAACGACGATATAGAGAAGGCCTTTGAAAAGCTAAAGGCCATTATAATGGCAGAGCGCACCAAGCGCGACGGGTAAGCGCGTATGGCCCCGGGGGCTTGCTTTTTACGGGGTTTTTGTGGTAGACTTATACCTTCGTTTCATGCGAAAGGAGGTGCTTGGTAGATGGCGAGAATAACAGTTGAGGATTGTTTGGAAAAGATTCCGAGCCGTTTTGCGCTTGTGCACGTTGCCGCGCAGAGGGCAAGGCAAATCATAAAAGGCTCAAGAAAGCTTGTTGAGTCGGAGAACAGGTCGGTTGTGAGCGCTCTTAGAGAGGTTGCAGCAGGCGAGGTTCAGATGGTAGAGCCGAAGAAGGTGACTAAAAAGAGGTAGCAGCGCGGTTTGTTTTTTTAAGCCCCCGCCCAAAGGCGGGGGCTTTTTTATTTGGCTGTTTCGTATGCTTTGCAACACGGCCTGAAATGGGGTAGACTTTATACATAAGAAAACACTTAAAGGAGGCAGTATATGGGAAACTACGGAATGTCTAAGAAGCTCGATATCTCCTACGAGGAGGCAATAGAAAAGACCAAGAAGGCCCTTAGCGCACAGGGTTTCGGGGTTCTTACAGAGATAGACGTGAAGGCGACCTTGAAGAAAAAACTCGATAAGGATTTTCGTAAATACATAATACTTGGCGCCTGCAACCCGCCGTTTGCGTACAGGGCCTTTACCGAAGAGCTCGAAATCGGGCTTCTTCTACCCTGTAACGTCATCGTGTATGAGAACGAGGGAGGGAAGGGCTCGACCGTTACGGCAGTGGATCCGGTGGTGTCTTTATCCCGTGTGGGTAGGAAAGACATGGAGCCGCTGGCGGAGGAAGTGAAGGGGTTGCTTAAGAAAGCCTTGGATAGTTTGTAGGCGTTACGAAACCGGCGATTTGCCTGTCATGCGTTGTTGCCGGGCATTTTTGCTTCCTCGACGTATCACAAAAGATACGCCTGCGGAGCAAAAATGCCCGTCGCCTAGCCTGATAGGCAACTTGCCGGTTTATGTTGGGTAAAGACTTTTTTAGCGTCTGGCAGAAAACTTGGCGGCCTGTGGGGGGGAAGCTGCATTTTTTTGAGATATCGGGTAAAAATAGGAATAATAAACCGGGCTAATCGTGTAGGGCGAGCATCACTGGTGGTTCTCCGTAGACATATTATTTTATGAACCTTATGCTAAAAAAAGGTGGAAGAATTGTTTCTGTGCTGTTTGTTTTTTTGTTTATTTGTGGCTGTATGGACGGTGAGAACAAAAGGCTTGAGGCCGAAGAGAAATTTATTGGTGCTGTTCAAGACCATCTTGGTATAAAGTTAGGGATGCCATACGAGGCGGCAAAGCAGAAGATGAAATGCGGAGAAGGAGTGACGAGAGTTTTTTCTCCAAGCGACGCATCTTCTTCCATGTATCTGTCATGTGTTGTTGAAAAAGATGGAGATAGATTTTATATAATTTTGTCAAGTTCGTGGGGTTATGCCGATTATGGCGAGGCCGTTCGTGTTAAAGGGATAGTTGTCGATAGCAAAAAGTTTCGTCTAAAAGATGGGGTTGGGGTCGGAACCGATTTTGGTACTTTTAAAAAAGTATATGGGAGTATATTTGGAGAAGAGTATAGACAGCTTGGTTTTGCACCGCACAGAGTGTATTTTGAGAATTCGCGTATTTTTTTGGAGTTCAAGATGACTAAAGGTAATACGTCGCTTGTTGATTCCGATAGTGTCGATGAAATATTTATACTGGAAAAGAACATACCGCCACATGGAATGTGGTAGTTCGTAGCCCTGACATCGCTAAGCATTTTCTTTTAACCTAAGGCCGCCTAGTGGCCTATTAGGGAAGGGAATTCATATAGCATGTCTAAATTAAAGGAATTAATATTAAGAAATGCCGAAGAGATAAGGCGCATAGATGCGCGTATCCACGAGACCGTAGCTTATAGGGATGAGAGCAAGGAAAAACATATGGAATGGTCAAATGCCTGCGCGGAGTTTCATGCGAGATACGATAAACTTGCTTTTCCAGGCGGGTACGAAGGTGCGTGTGAAAGAATGCTTGCCGGTGAGGAAGAAGCCATGGAAGCCGCAATTTGCTTTTTGGAGTGTAGACCGTATTTTTTCAGGTCAGGATATATGACCTCGGAGATTTTGCGTAAAATAAAGAAGGCTCCCTTGAGCGATGAGCAGCGGCAAAGATTGAATGCTGTTTTGTTGAAAAGGGAGGCGTATAGGCAAAAGAAGGTTAAAGCCGGGTAGGGTTGGCACTGCGCACCATATTCTTCTACCCCAAGGCCGCCTGATGGCCTGTAGTGGAAATAGCTTATGCCTCGTCTGATGCCAAACTTGCTATGTTGAAGGAATAAGTTGGTGATGAAAGATTTAAAGATGATTACTATCGAAATTAACGATGAAAGTGCGCTATATAAGGCGTTCGACATACTTCATGATGCACGGTTTTGTCTGCCCAAAGCGGTGTATAATCAGAATGATGGAACATGGAGTGCCGTATTTGAAAGGGAATATTTTGAGCAGGAGGGCGCGGTCAGGCAGGATAAAAAGTTTCTGTTTTTCAGACGCTATACGTTTCCGTTGGTGGAATGTACGGTGGTTTTGAGAAATCTATGCGATTTGCAGGTAAAAGATAAGTCAAACATCGAAAATTATATGTTTAATGAGATACAAAAGCATAAAGATGGATATAGCCTTGTCTTTTGCGAGGGAATGGAAATTGATTTGAAATTTAATAATGAACCGTTTGGCAGGTTGCAGGATATGCGGGTTTTGGAAAAGGAAGGAAGTATTTGGTCTTGGGGCAGGATGTTTAAAGACCTATAGCCTCGGCACCGCTGCAAGCAGCTTCTTCGTATACTCATTTTGAGGAGACGAGAAAATCTCCTCCACCGTCCCGTGTTCAACAATACGTCCGTCCTGCATAATCGCCACCTCGTCGGCAATATACTCGACAACCCCCAAGTCGTGCGTTATGAAGAGAAACGATATTCCAAGCTCCCTCTGTATGGATTTTAGAAGGTTTAGTATTTGCGCCTGCACCGAAACATCCAGGGCGCTTGTTGCCTCGTCGCAGATGATGAACTCCGGGTCAACTGCCAGAACCCGTGCTATCCCTATGCGCTGCCTCTGACCGCCGGAGAACTCGTGCGGATAGCGGCCCTTTGCATCTGCTGTCAAACCCACAAGCGATAGTACCGAATCTATTTTCCGCTCTGTCTCGTCATTCGAAAGCCCGGGCTTAAGGCTTCGTATGCCTTCTGCAATGATATCTCCGGCTGTCATCCTCGGGTTAAGCGACGAGTACGGGTCCTGGAATATGATTTGTATCTTGCTCCTGAAGTTTCGAAGTTCGTTCTTAGCGAGCGCCGAGATATCCGTATTGCCAAAAAGTATTTTTCCGCCCGTGGGCTCGATTAGCCTTAGTATGGATTTCCCGGCAGTTGTCTTTCCGCACCCGGACTCTCCCACAAGCGCAAGGGTCGAGCCCTTTCTTACGCTTATATCTATGCCGTCAACCGCCTTTACGTGGCCCTTTGTGCGCTTAAGAAAGCCCTTTTTAATAGGGAAGTGCTGTTTAAGCCCCTGTATGTCGAGTATCGTCTCCTTTGAAGTTGCCGCTGCCGCTGGCTTTGGGGGTTCCGTCTTCTCCGTTACGCCAACAGGCCGCGCTTTATCCGATGCCATGAATTCCTTATCAAAAAGATGGCAAGCTGCCGTATGTCCTGCCTCTACTTCCAGCAGCAGGGGCTCAGCTGCCCTGCACCCGGCCATTTCCTTATCGCATCTGCCGGCAAATCGGCAGCCTGCTCCGTAATCGGTCGACGCGGGCACTGTGCCGGGTATTGTGTCGAGCGCTTTGCCGCGCTTCACGGCAGCAGGCATGGAGTTAAGAAGCTTTACTGTATACGGATGAAGCGGCCTTTTGAACACATTCTCGACTGGTGCGAGTTCCACTATTTTCCCTGCGTACATCACCGCAACGCGTGCGGCGTTCTGTTTAACAAGCGCCATGTTGTGCGTTATAAGGAGCACTGCCATGCCAAGCTCTTTCTTTAGCTCGGCGATGAGCTTTAGTATTTCCTCCTGTATGGTGACGTCGAGCGCGGTCGTTGGTTCGTCGGCGATGAGCAGATCCGGCCGGCAGCTTAGCGCCATGGCAATCATCACGCGCTGGCGCATGCCGCCGGATAAGCGGTGCGGGTATTCATTATACAAGGTGTCGGGGTTGCGCATCCTGACCTTCCCGAGCATCTCGATTGCGATTTTACGCGCCTCATCCTTGTTTTTCCCCTGATGCAGCCTGATTGCCTCGGCTATCTGCTCGCCTATCGTGAACACCGGGTTCAAGGACGTCATCGGCTCCTGGAATATCATGGAAATTGACGCGCCGCGGATATCCCGTTTTTCAGCCTCTGTAAGCCTTGTTATTTCCTTGCCGTTTAAGAGTATCTCGCCTTCGGCTATCTTTCCGGACGGCTCTGGCACGAGCTGTATTATAGAGAGGGCTGTCATGGACTTTCCGCACCCGGACTCTCCGACGATTGCGAAGGTCTCGCCCTTTGCAATATCGAAGGACACGCCGTCAACGGCCCGCGCAGTGCCAAAGGGCGTGTCAAAGTGGGTCTTTAGGTTTTTTACTTCTATGACAGGCTTCATTTTCCTCTGCCTTGTCTAAGTTTCGGGTCCAGCGAATCACGTACGCTATCCGCAAACACGTTTGCCGGAAGCACAAGCGCGAACATGAATGCGAATGCAGCAAGGAGGTTCCACCAGACAACGGGCTCCCTCGATAGCTCGAGCCTGGCTGTGTTTATCATGTTACCCCAGCTGCCTGTTTCCGGGCCGACACCAATGCCTATGTAGCTAAGCACTGCCTCTGCCAATACAAGTCCGCTAAACTGCAAAACGAATGTTATGAGCACAAGGTGCAGCACGTTTGGTATAAGGTGCCTTGCGATTATTCCTGCGTTGGATACGGAGAAGGCGCGCGCTGCCTGCACGTATTCGAGTTCCCTTAGTTTGAGCGTCTCGCCGCGTATAAGGCGGCAGAGGTCTGTCCATGAGGTTATTCCCATGATGACGCAGAGCCAGAAAAGGCGGTCGTTAAAGACGAACACGCCAAGCGATATTTCGTCCTCTGTTACAAGCCCGCCCTGGTAGCCCTTTGTGCCGAAGAGAAGCATGAAGGCGACGATTAAGAGTATCGAAGGTATGGATGCAAGGGTGGTGTAGACGTATTGTATAAGGTCGTCTGTTATGCCGCCAAAATACCCGGCGAGAACGCCAAATAAGAGCGCGAATGGCACCATGAGAAGTGTTGCTCCTGTGCCGATGACAACGCCTGTTCTTACTCCCTTTAGCGCCATGTAGAGCACGTCCGTGCCGACCTTGTCAGTGCCAAGCAGGTGCGAGCCCGGGTGCTTTAGAGCCGGATAATCCCTGACAGTTCTTCCGTCCGCGAGAGTCATGCTCTCCTTTGCAAACGATTTTCCGGCAAGCGGAGCGGAGAAGGTCTTTTCCGTGTTGGTTCTAAGCCCTGTAAACACCCTGTCCAGAATCGAGAGCGCCTCTGCCGAGTGCAGCGCGCCTTTTGCGGCATCGGTATTTTCAACGCGGCTTCTCCAGCGGATAGAGTCGGCAAGCGCTATCAGGGCATACGCTGCCAGTACGGCAAGGGCAATCATTGCAAAGCGGTCTTTTCTCACGTGGCCCCACACAGAGGCCGCAAGCCCCGTGCCCCGCCGTGCCGAAATGGCGAAGTAAATGACAGCTGCCGCGAGCGCGTAAATCAATATGTCGGTTATAAGGATCGTCGGCATGTTATTCGAGCCTCACCCTCGGGTCGACGAGCGTGTAGCTTATATCGGTCAGTATCAGGCCTGTTATGTAGAGAAGCGAGCCCAGATACACCATGCTCCTTACTATCGCGAAGTCCTGGGCGTTGATTGCGTCTATCATGAAGCTTCCAAGCCCTGGTATCGCGAAGAAGTTCTCCATGATGAGGCTTCCGTAGAAGAGGAAGGGAAGAGAGACGACGACGTTAGTAAGCACCGGTATCATCGCGTTCTTTAAAGTGTGCTTAAAAAGCACGGCTGTTTCGGAAAGCCCCTTTGCTCTCGCAGTGCGCACGAAGTCCTTTCCGAGCTCTTCGAGAAATACTGTTCTGTAGAAGCGTACGCTGACTCCTACGGCGCCGACCACACCCACGATGACCGGAAGGAGCACGAACTTCAGAGCGTGCATGCCCGAGTCGTAGCCGGAGATGGGCACGAGCTTTAGAATTTTACCAAACATGTATTGCCCGCCGATGATGTAGAAGAGGGTTGAGATGCTCATTGCGGCAACGCACACGACAACACCCCATCTGTCTATGTAGGTTGAGCGCATGAAGGCGATTATCATGGCAAGGGTTAGTTCTATGAGTATGGCAAGGATGAATGTCGGCACTGCGATTGCGAGGCTTGGCCACATGCGCGTTCTTATTTCCTCGCCGATTGCGACGTTGTTTCTATCCGACCTGCCGAAATCAAGCCAGAGTAACGGCGCCGAGCGCTGCACGAATATGGTTTGCGTGAGAACGGAAAGCCCGCTTTCCTTCGTGTTCAAGAAGAGCGGCAGGTCGTAGCCGCGCTCTTTTTTCCAGTTGTCGACTAATTCCGGCGTAACGTTTTTCTCGCCAAGCATGCGGCGCGCGATGTCGTCAGGGGTGTTGATGTAGAAAAATAAAAGCGCGGTTATGACGTTAACCCCGATTATGATGGGCACTGCGTATGCGAGCCTTCTAAGTATGTATTTTAGCATCGCGTCAGTTCCTTTTTGCCTGGGCGCCGAATTTTTTCTTCACGGCCATTATGGCCGGGAGCGCCGATATCACGAGAAGCAGAAGTACTGCGATTACCGGCCACACGACCGGGCGGTTCCATGCATCGCGCATCTTTGCGCGCTCTAAAGCGTCGAGGCCGTAGTATTTCATCTCGTTATTTGCCATGGCGTTTGGCTTATAGTTTCCTGCCCAGCCGTGCTTCAAGGTGAAGCTTACCGGATGGTATCCGAAGGCCCATGGAGCGTCTTCTCTCGCTATTTCATTCATGCGCCGTATTATCTCGAGGCGCTCGCCTGAGTTGTCCATGTTCTCCATTATCTTAAAGAGCCGGTCGAACTCGGCGCTCGAGTAGTTAGCGCCGTTCTCGCCCTTGAACTTTACCTTGCCGTTTGGGCCGTAGAGTAGGAACATGAAGTTCTCGGGGTCCGGGTAGTCGGCGTTCCAGCCCCAGAAGGCGAACTGGAAGTCGCCGTTCGTCATTTTCTCCTGAAAGCGGTTACCGTCGGTCGTGCGGTTAACGAGGCTTATGCCGAGCTTGGCAAACTGCTTTATGTACCAGTTTATGTGCTGCGCGGATTCGGCCCCTGTCCATGCGTTGTCGAAGGTGATGGTGAGGGGGCGGCCTGTCTTATCGCGGCCGTCCGGGTAGCCGGCCTCCTTTAGAAGGCGCTTTGCCTCGTCAAGGGATTTTCTCTTCGGCCTTTGCAGCGTAGCGTCCCATTCATGCGTTAGCGGGTTAATGCCCGCGCTGCCCTCTTCATACCCGAATATTTTGGGCGGTATCGGCGTCATCGCCGCCACCCCTCTGCCGTTTGTGAATATCTCAATGAATTCTTCCTGGTCAAGGGCAATGGATATCGCCCGGCGAAGTTTCTTCTTTTCTTCGGAATATCCGCCAACTGTCTTATCGTTCATGTTGAAGATGTGAAAGTAACTGCTTGGCTTTACGAGTGTAACAAGGGCGATGCCCTTTTTCTTCATCTCATCAGATGGCTCGACTACGCCTTTACCGCCAAAGGCCACTGCGGCATCGAAGCTGTCGGAGGTTATGCCCGAGAGGTCGTAGTAGCCCTGCAGGAATTTATTCCACCGCGGAATCGCCTCGATTTCGAGCTTCATCACTATTTTGCTTACGAGCGGGAGCGGTTTGCCCGCGTCTTTAAGAAGCCCTGCTTCCTTATCCCCGGCCTCGCCCTCTGTTGGGTAAAAGCCGTTTGAGTAGTGCGGGTTTTTCTCAAGCACTATTTCCTTTCTCGGGTTGAGCGTTTTCATGAAGTACGGGCCCGTGCCTATGGGGAAGCGGTCGAGGGTGATGTTCTTATCGGCAAGCGCAGGCTGATTGTAGAAAACGTCTGCCTCCTTCGGCATTGGCGCGAAGAACGGCATCGCCAGCCAGTACGAGAACTGCGGGTACTTTCGCTTGAGTATTATCTTGAATGAATGCGTGCCGGTTTTCTTTAGCCCCTTGAACTCGTGCTTTGAGTAGTCGATTCTTATGGGATTTTTCTTTTCGTCCTCTGTCCTGTTGTATGTTGCTCCGGCTGCCTTTTTTCTTTCCTCGCGTATTGCCTTTATTTCCTTCCCAACAGAGGCCGAGAATTCGTCGAACCCGAGAATGTATTGCGACAGTATCGGCGCAATCGGCGAGCCTATCTTCGGGTCCGCAAGCCGCATCACTGCGTATATGTAGTCGTCTGCCGTAAGCTCGCGCGTTGCCTTGAGCTTAAAATCGTCCGGGCCGTTTATGCCCCTTAGCTCCGATGCCTTTATGTTCGCGTACACGGGCGTAGAGTCCGCGTTCTTTGCAAGTGCCGGGTGGTCCTGGTACATGAGGCCTTTTTTGATTATAAGGTCGTACTCTGCCCTGGCAACTGCCTCGGGCGTTGCATTGCTGCCAAGCCTTTTGCCTGCCTTGTCGTAGTACGCGGGCTCCGGAAGCTTTGTAAGAGTAAGGGGTATCAGCTCGTACGGGCGTTTAAGGTAATGGTATTCGAGCGGGGGTTCGTATATCTGCGCGATGATTGCGTATTCGTTTTCGCTGTACGATCTGGCCGGGTCCATGTGCTTTGGGACCTCGTCGAAGGTCGAGTAGAGGGTGTTCTCGTGTTTTTCCTCGCTTCTGTACGGGTTATTGGGCGTGCAGCTATTTAGCGCCGCAAAGGACGCGATTATTATGATGAGGCGTATTTTGGATGAAATGCGCATCGTGGCTTTAAAGCGTATCACAGGGGTTTTTTGGGGTCAAGAACGAGGGTAAATGCCAAAGGCGTTTTTATTTCCCAAATAACGCTATTATGGTAAAATCAAGGCCTGTAATCTTCTATAAAAAGGAGAACGCGTATGTATGAACTTACGATAGAAACCCATTTTGCCGCGGCGCATAACCTTAGAGGCTATGAGGGCGCGTGCGAGCGGCTGCACGGCCATAACTGGAGGGTCGAGGTCATGGTCACGGCAGAAAAGCTCGATTCGATAGACATGGCAGTGGACTTCAAGATACTAAAGAAAAAAGCAAACGAGGTCGTTGAATCGCTCGACCACCGCTACTTAAACGAGATTGCTCCGTTCGATAAGATAAACACCACTGCCGAGAACATCGCCCGCATCATATACGAGAGGCTTGCCCTTGCCATAAACGACGGCAATGTGAAGGTGGCAAAGGTTAGAGTTTGGGAGAGTGAGAAGGCGGCGGCAGCGTATTCTGAGTAGGCTGCGTCGAGAGGCATCTGTGGTTGTACGAAACCGGCGATTTTGCCGGCAGGCGTGACGCCTGCACCCGAATGTATGGAAAAAGATATTGTTCCCTGGATATGCCGCGTATGCGGCAGTGAGTTCGAAGAGCTGGGCGGCGGTATTTGTTGCTGTTGTAAAAAACCTGTTTGTAGAAAGTGTATTGTGCCGGAGCGCGGCAAGAAGGGCAGCTTGCCCAAAGACTTTAAGTGCAGCATCTGCGCGTCTGGCGGCGGCAAGGTCTGAATCAAGTTCAGGGTCAACTTGCGGGTTTGCTGGAGTGGTCATGGGCAAAAAGAAGAGTATCGGATGGATGACATGGGTTGGCGGGGCTCTTGTAGCTTTCGTGCTGGTGCAGTTGTGGATCCAGTGTATCTCGCTTTTTAAGTCCGCCAATTATTTTGGCTATAAAAATCATTATGGCCAAACGGTCGGCCCTATGGTGTTGCTTATTGTTTTGCTTATAGCGACACCCCTTGGTATCGTTATGGTATGGAAGCATTTTTATGGAAAACGCCGTAAGCCGGATTAGTGACTGGGTCAGAATAGCGGAAAGAGGAGGTTGTATGAGAAAAACGGTAATATTTGCGGCAGTTATGTTTTTGGCGTGCGTTTGGTCTGTCCCTTCTTATGCCGGGGATGATTGGTTAAAGAAGGGGCTTGAGAAGGTAGGCACGAAGAAAAAGGGCAGCGCCCCGGCCGAGCTTTCGGAAGAAAAGGTCATTGCAGGCTTAAAGGATGCGCTAAAGGTCGGCACAGGTAATACCGTCCAAAGGACGGGTAAGGAGGACGGGTACTTCAAAAACCCGGACATAAAAATCCCTATGCCGGAAGAGCTTAAAAAGGCAGAGAGTGTTCTTAGAAAGACAGGGCAGGGTGATAAGGCAGATGAGTTCATACTTAGTATGAACCGCGCAGCCGAGGCCGCGGCCCCGGAGGCAAAGGCCATATTCCTGGACGCGATAACGAAGATGACCTTTGCGGACGCAAAAAAGATATATAAAGGTGACGACACTGCCGCAACCGAGTACTTTAAAGGCAAGACAACCGAGCCGCTAACCGCCGCATTTACGCCGATAGTAAAGAACTCGACCAACAAGTACGAGGTAACGAAGAAGTATAAGAAGTTCGCCAGTAAGAACGAAAAGCTCATAAAGCTTGCCGGAGGTAAACCATTCGACCCGGACGAGTATGTGACGAAGAAGGCGCTCGAGGGGCTTTTTAAAATACTTGGCGAGGAAGAAAAGAAAATCCGCAAAGACCCGGCAGCACGGGTGACCGACCTGTTAAAAGAAGTTTTTGGGCGGTAGGGTGGTTGTATCCCCCTCTCCCCTTTGGGGAGAGGGGATAAGTTTGTTGGATTGGTATTGTGCTTCGCCAAGGTAGAAAGATTTTATACGGTAGTTGTTTGACCTATACATAAACCGTCAAATTGCGTTGATAGAGGGGATAAATGGTCATTACTAAAATAGTCAAGGTGATTTTTTTGTCGCTGCTCCCGGTGTTCGCATTGGCCTCTGTTGCCCATGCAGGCGGAGTGGTTGTCGAAGGGGTGTATCCTGCCGTAAAGCAGGAAACGCCGCAGGTTGCCGAGAAACGCGCTTTGGAAAACGCAAGGAGGCAGCTGGAAAAACATGTCGAGCCAAGGCTCAAGGAATATCTGAAAGGTAAAAATATTACCCTTGATGCCGCGCAGCTCAGGATGTTTTCATTCTTTATAACGGATATTGCGAAGAGCAGCGTTGAGACGCGTAGCAGCGAAAAAGGGCTCGAATATGTGGCCACGGTCGAGCTTAAGGAAAGGGATTTTTTTGAGGTCGAATGGATGATAGAGCGGCGTTTTGAGCATTATGGTCTTTATGCCGATGACTTTGATTTTATACTCAAGACTTATGCGAAAAATCAAAAAGAAACAGAGGCAATAAAGTCAAAACTGCAAAGCGACAAAGGAAACGGTGAGGCATTGAAAAGGCTTAAGGCTCTGGAGCGTTCATTCGAGGGTAACTACCTTCTGGAGCTGGGATTTTGGTATCAGATAAGAGCGCAGCATGTCGAGGCTGTCGATGTGTTGCGTGGAGCACTTGAGCGCGATAAAAAGAATTTGCTTGCATATGTATATTTGGTCAGGGCGTACGATGATGGGAAAAAATACGCGGAAGCCAGGGAGTTTATAAAGGCGGGTTTCAAGGAGTACCCTGGAAGCGCAAGGCTGTATTGGGAACGTGGGTACGTATCTTTGGAAGAAGAAAAGTATGAAGATGCTATAAAGGATTTTACGATAGCGATAGAAAAGGCACCACAATATATAACTTTGTACGATAATAGGGGAACGGCCTATGCTTATCTTGAAAAGTATGATTTGGCCATCAAAGATATTTCCGTACTTGTGGATCGGCTTGGAAGCGATGCCGGTTTGCTTGCGCTAGCTTATGCGGTACGCGGATCTTTTTATGCGAAAAAAGAAATGTATGATAAAGCCTTGGCAGATTTCGATAAGGCGGTAAGACTGGCCCCAGGTGATCCTTATATTTTGTTTGGCAGGGCGATGGGTAATATTGTCGCAGGTCGTAAGAGCGCTGGAAAGGTTGATATGAATACTGCACTTGAAAAGAATGAATTTGGGGCGTTTATTTTGCTTGGAGGAGAATCTGCCGGAGTAAAATTGCCGGTTATAAGGATTATGGAGCGCGTAAATGAGTATGTTGCCACACAAAAATATTCAGAGGCCATTGAGTTGTTAAAGAAAGAAAAGCGAGGAGTGTTTTTGCCGCTGGATTTGATGTTGCCGCGTCTTTATGTCGTTTTGGGGAGAGAAACGAATGAGCATATTTTGCAGCTTCTCGATACTATAGAGTTCATGTCGCGTCCTTATAAAGAGTTGCAATTGGGGCGGTATCCACGGATGGAAAAAACTTTGACGACACAGTTTATGTCGGTTGATTCCGAGGTGGCCTATTTAAAGATGATAGTATATGCCAAGAAAAATGACTGCGAAGGCGCTTTGAAATATGGAGAACGTTATTTAGGTATTCCTGTAGAGAATAAAGTAGTAACGAGTGTTAAAAATGCTTATGCTGTGCTTAGTGGCTGTAAGGAGGCTGCTGGAGACTTCGAGAGCGCATTGGATTATTTTGCGAAGGGATATGACACGGAAGGTGTGTCTGGAAAGGAAAAGGTAGCCATTGCGTTGCGTGCCGGAAATATTAATTTGCAGCGTAAAAATATAAAAGAAGCCATTCGTTGGTTTAATATGCCGCTACAGGACAAGTCGGTTTCAGGACGGGCCGAGAGAGATTTCTTTTTGTCTGAGATACGGTTGAGAATCGATGAGAATGGTTTGTCGGATAATAAGGAACTAAAGGCCTTTCTCGAAGATATAGGAAAAGAGTAGCGGTAATATATGTCGAATTCATTGTAAGAGAAGACGCTGGATTCCCGCCGGAGTTTACCCCGTACTTGATACGGGGCGGGAATGACAACGTGAGATTGCTTCGCCGCGTTGCGGCTCGCAATGACAGCATCAACATTCGGGTGCAGGCGTCACGCCTGCCGCAAAATCGGCGGTTTCAAGAAAGCGGCATTATCCTATATTGAAAGGAAAGGCACGTTATGCCAATAAAAGCTAAAAAGTATGCAAAGCCTTTGAAAGACGTCCAGAGTTTGCCGGACGCGCGGAACATCGATATCAATAAGGTGGGCGTCAAAGACATCCGCTACCCAATCGTCGTGCTCGACAAGAAAAACAAGAGCCAGCAGACAGTTGCCTCGGTGAACATGTATGTCGATTTGCCGCGCCACTTTAAGGGCACGCACATGAGCCGCTTTGTCGAGCTTTTAAACGAGCACAGGGGCGAGATAACGGTAAAGAAGTTCCCCGAGATATTAAAGCGCATGAAAAAGCGTTTTGACGCCAACACCGCGCACCTCGAGGTCGAGTTCCCGTACTTCATCGAAAAGGCCGCGCCTGTGACGCGCGCAAAGGGCCTGATGGAGTACCGCTGCCGTCTCTCGGGCTCTCTTGCCGAAAAGCATGATTTTGTCCTCGAGATAAGCGTTCCTGTAAGCACTCTTTGTCCGTGCTCAAAGGAGATAAGCGAGAGGGGCGCGCACAACCAGAGGGGCGTTATACGCGTAAGGGCGCGTTTTACGAAGTTCGTGTGGATAGAGGATATAATAAAGGCGGTGGAAGAGTCGGCAAGCTCGCCTGTTTATTCGATACTAAAGCGAGCCGATGAAAAGTACGTTACCGAGCGCGCCTATGATAACCCCATGTTCGTCGAGGACATAGTGAGGGAGACCTCCATTAACCTCGGTAAGCTAAAAGGCATTGCGTGGGCCTCGATAGAGGCGGAGAACTGGGAGAGCATCCACAACCACAGCGCGTACGCGTACCTCGAGACGGATTATACTTCGAAAAAAGGCAGGTAGGCAGGAGCGCTTAAGCGGCGCTGTACTAGATGCTTACGCCGAGGACTTCTCTTATTCTGGCCTTCAGGTCGTCGCTCCATGTCTGGCTGGCTTTTTCAACAAACCCCTTTACCTTCAGATCGAACCACCTGCGGTCAGCGATGATGTCGTCGTAGAGCTGCTTCTCGGAAGTCATTATTGCCGGGGTGGCCTTGCCGCTAAATGCCATGATGCGTTTTAGAAGCGATTCTCCGTCCGCGCCCGGGATGTTTTGCAAATAGAGGTCGGATATTATCAGGTCGTACTGTTTTCTCTTCGCGAGCTCTATTGCATCGTCGAAGTTTTTGGCTATCGTAAGGTTTATGTTCTCGGCCTTGATTGTGTTTTGCACCCGGGCTGTAATCAGGGCGTCGTTGTCGACGAAAAGAATGTTGTGCATGGGGCCGGTGTATTTGGGTTTTTGCGGCGTGACCGGCTTTGGCGCAGCAGCTGCGGCAGCAGCTTCTCTTGCGGCGGTCTGTTTTGCAAGAGCTTCTTTTGCCGCAGCTGCTGCCTGTTTTGCTGCAAGGGCGGCCTGTTGCGCTACAAGAAGGGCCTCTTTTGCCGCGGCCTCGTTCATCTCGGCCTCTTTTACCGCGTTTTGTTTTGCGTTGACAGGCGCTGCAACTGTTTTACTTGCGGTAACCGGGCGTGCCGTTGTTACTACGGCAGGTCTTTGAGGCGCGGGTTTGGGCGCAGGGGCCGCCACTGGTTTCGGGGCAGCAGGCTTTGGAGGCGCAGGCGCTGCAGGTCTTGGCGCAGCCATAGCAGGTTTTGGGG
Source organism: Deltaproteobacteria bacterium (assembly GCA_029858205.1). NCBI lineage: Bacteria > Pseudomonadati > Myxococcota > Myxococcia > Deltaproteobacteria bacterium. The sequence continues at coordinate 28,154 of JAOUFM010000017.1, forward strand.
CCGCGGCTGCCGCAGGTCTTGGCGCAGGCGCGGGGGCCGCAGGCTCGACGTTTGCCGGCATCTTTTGCAGCGCCAGCACGTGCACCTCTCCCTCGCCATCAACGCGTATAAGAAAGCGCTTCGTGCATTTGATGCAGGCGATTTCCTCGCCTGCTGTCCACTTGGAAAGCGTTTCCTCGGGCACCCATAGGCGCACCTTGGTGCCGCATCTTGGGCAGTTAAGTATGACGGCTTCTTTTATGCTCATTGCCTCGTAGCAGTCTTGAGAATGCCGCTGGTATTGGTTTGTGCGTTTCTTTTCTGAATGTTTCGGGCCCCGACGTGAGCGATAGATGGAAAGACGGCGAGGTGCGGGCCCTTTTGTATAGAATTATTATTCAGACACGAGAATCACTGACAAATCGTCAACATATGATTTACAGTAGTACCAAATCAAGCACATAACTGTGCATTATCGCATAGATATTTAGTCTATCGCAGATTTTAAGGCTTTGTCAATCTCTATTAAACCGTTTCCCGGAGAGCGTCCTTGACACATTCGTTGGATTTGGTATTATTGACCTGAATGAAAGTTCTGGTCTTTATCCCCGCGAGATACGGCTCTACAAGGCTCGAGGCCAAGCCGCTAAAGCTCATCAAGAATAAGCCCATGGTAGAGTGGGTCTACGAAGGGGTGTCTAAGGCAAAGACCCCGGATTCGGTATTTGTCGCTACCGACGACGAGCGCATAAAAAAGGCCGTCGAGGCCTTTGGCGGCAAGGTCGTCATGACCTCGCCCGATTGCAAGACCGGCACGGAGCGCGTTGCAGAGGCAGCGGCAAAGATGGATGCCGATATAGTCGTAAACGCCCAGGGCGATGAGCCCCTCATAGACGGCTCTGTCATAGACGCGTGTGTAGCGCCCTTTAAAACCGACAAATCCCTTCTTCTCTCAACCCCTGTTGTCAAGCTTACGGACCCGCACGAGATACAGAACCCGAATGTCGTAAAGGCAATAGCCGATAAGGACGGCTTTGCCATATATTTCTCCAGAAGCCCGATACCGTATGTCTTCCCGGGCGCCCCGCTTCCTTTATATTATAAGCATATCGGCGTGTACGCGTATAAAAGGGACTTTCTCTTTAAGATGAGTTCCATGGCGCAGACCCCGCTTGAGATAAGCGAGAGGCTCGAGCAGCTCAGAGTTCTCGAGAACGGCTATAAGATAAAGCTCGTTGAGACTTCCTATAATCCGATATCGGTCGATACGCAGGAGGATTTGGATAAGGTTAGATCTATGGTGGGAGGGTAGAGGTTTATGGCAGAGAGCAAAAAGGGCCTTAAGACAAAGTTCATATTCGTTACCGGAGGTGTGGTGAGCTCGCTTGGCAAGGGGCTGGCCAGCGCCTCCATAGGAACGCTTCTCGAGTCCAGGGGGCTTAACATCACTATCCAGAAACTGGACCCATATATAAATGTCGACCCGGGCACCATGAGCCCGTTTCAGCACGGCGAGGTCTTTGTAACAGACGACGGCGCGGAGACGGACTTGGACCTCGGGCACTACGAACGCTTTACCAACGCCAGCCTTACGCGTAAAAACAACTACACCACCGGCCAGATATACAACACCATCATCACAAAAGAGAGAAGAGGGGATTACCTTGGCGGCACGGTGCAGGTTGTGCCGCACGTGACAGACGAGATAAAGACGAGCATACTCGGGCTCTCGGACAATGCCGACGTATCCATCGTTGAGATCGGCGGCACGGTCGGCGACATAGAGAGCCTGCCGTTTCTCGAGGCCATAAGGCAATTAAGGTTCGACCTTGGCAAGGAAAACGTAATGTACGTGCACTTAACGCTCGTGCCCTATATAGCGAGCGCAGGGGAGCTTAAGACCAAGCCCACGCAGCACAGCGTAAATAAACTCAGGGAAATCGGTATCCAGCCCGATGTGATACTTTGCAGGAGCGAGAAGCCGCTTTCGCCGGATTTGAAGGGTAAAATCGCTCTCTTTTGCAACGTTGACAGGGACTCTGTCATCTCCGCCATGGATGTCAAATGCATCTACGAGGTTCCGCTCGTTTTCCACGAGGAAAAGTTGGATGAGAAGATAATCAGGACGCTTAATATATGGACGAGGTCCCCGAAGCTCGAGCAGTGGGAGAAGATGGTAAAGAAGTATTATTCCCTTAAGCACGAGGTCACAATCGGCATTGTCGGCAAGTACGTGGACGTGCAGGACTCGTACAAGAGCCTTCACGA
>JAOUFM010000018.1 GCA_029858205.1 Deltaproteobacteria bacterium
GGGCGGGGAGGGGGGCGGGGGGTTATTTCCTCCCCTTTGCAAGGGGAGGCGAGGTGGGGTAAAAGATGCTGGCAAGGAATAAGGAAGGAGTCATTGTTAACCTCCCCGCTGCCCCTCCTTGCTAAGGAGGGGAGTTTTTGGGAGGGGGCGGGGTTGTGCGTGTATTGAGACTCCTTCCTGCTCTTTGGATGACCGGGTAGTCCTTCCATGCAGCGAAAAACATTCCTGTAAAAAATATTTCCAATTAATGCGTGGGTGTGGTATATCTTGGAAAGATGTAAGGGGTGGTGGGCGATGGCCACCGCTTGACTTCCAAGACGGTATCTACAAATTGAACCGCAAAATTTTGGTTCAAGTTAGAAACTTGAACCAGCAAGAGTTTTTTGGATAATGTAATGAAGGAGCAAATATGAAAGAAAAAACTTTAACCGAAGCGGAGGTGTATGATTTATCGTCTCGTCAAGAAGGTCATTTTTATGACCGTAAGGCAAAAGAGATTGATGGGCGAGGAATACAAAAGGTAGCGGTTGCATTCGCCAATACTGACGGAGGTGATTTTGTTGTTGGAATAAAGGATGATAAGAGTGAGCCAGATCCAAACAAAAGATGGGATGGATTCCCCAAGATAGAAGATTATAATAAAATATTCCAAAATTTGCAGGGAATTAGACCTAGCATTTCTATGAGTGCCACGTTTCTTTTTGATCCGAAAACAAAAACGTATGTGGTGCAAATTACCATAGAAAAGAGCGAGAAAGTACATAGTACAACGGACGAGACTGTATATGTCAGAAGATCTGCACAATCTATTCCTTTAAAAGATCCTCAAAAAATTCAAGAATTGTCATTTGCCAAAGGAGAATCGTCGTATGAAGATGTTGTTTGTAACTTGGCTAGAGCAGAGGATATTTTTGAATCAGGAGAGATGCGAAAATTTTTGGACGAGTATTCCCCAAAATCCGATCCGATTGATTTTACACTAAATCAAAACCTTGTCGATAGGATTACGTATTATCCTAAGATGGCAGGATTGTTGCTTTTTAGCGATAACCCTGCGGTTCTTTTGCCGAAAAAATGTGGAATAAAAATTAGTCGTTATGATACAAGCGAATCAGAGCCAGAGAGGGAGCATCTAAAGGAGCAGAGAAGTATAGAAGGGTGTCTTTATACGCAGATACATAAAGCTGTTACAGAAGTACAGGAGATAATATCTAATGTTAAAATATGGACTCATATCGGTATGGAGAAGGTAAGCTATCCTCCCGAGGCAATATGGGAGATATTGGTTAATGCTGTAATACACAGGGATTATTCTATTTCGGATGATGTGCATGTATTAATTTTTAATAATAGAGTCGAAATTATAAGTCCCGGAAAGTTCCCTGGTTATGTTAATGAAAATAATATTTTGAATGCACGTTATTCTCGGAACCCTAAAATAGTAAGAACGCTTAATAGGTATAAAGACCCGCCGAACAAAGATATGGGAGAGGGATTAAATACGGCTTTTCAAAAAATGAAAGAATGGAAGTTGAGAGATCCCGTGGTGAAGGAAGAGCATAACAGTGTAAGAGTTGTGGTTTCACATACGCCGCTTGCTTCACCGGAGGAGTCCATTATGGAGTATTTAAATACAAATCCTACCATTAGGAATCGTGAAGCAAGAAAAATAACAAATATAAAGTCGGAAAATAGCATGAAAAGAGTTTTTTATCGGTTGAAGGATAGAGGTGAGATTGAACCTGTATACGCAAAAACTGGTAAGAAAATAGTGGCTTGGAAAAAGAAGGAGAAATAGTTGTGTAGATATGCACCGTCCACCATTTTCTTTAAACCCAAGGCCGCTTGCGGCTTGTCAAACCGTCAAGTTTTGTGCCAGACGCGGCAGAGGCCGTTTTTTCGCGCAGGCGTATTTTGACAATACGTCGAGCAAGGAAAAACGGCCTCAACAATGTATGGCGCGAAAATCGACGGTTTGCTATGTGGGGTAGACGCGTACGACGTTTGTCGCCTGAAGTCCCTTTTCGCCCTTTGTAACGTCGAATTCGAATATGTAGTCGCGGTTAGGGAGGTTTGTGACCTGAACGTTTTGCGGCAGCGCGGATTCGTGGACAAACACCGTCTCGTATGGCGAGTCATCGCGCCTTGTGTCCGTAATCCAGAGGCCCGGGCCGATGCGTTTTATGTAGCGCATGAACCCGTAGTTCTTCGAATGGTTGTACGTGTAGCAGATGCCGCGCACCTTTGCGCCAAGCTCGCCCCACGGCTTTCTGTCGGCATTGTCGATGGGCAGAAGGTTAGGGATAAGGTAGCCGGAGACAAAGAGGTCCACCTCGCGCTTTAGTAGCTGCGATACGTTTTGGAACGCGACCGCCTCCACGCGGCAGCCTTTATTTTGTAACGCCTTTACGACCTGCACAAAGTCGCCGTCTCCGGTAACGAGCATGACCTTGTCGAGATTTTCGGACTGCAAAAGCGCGTCAACGGCCATGTCCAGGTCCGCGTTTGCCTTGCCGTACTTGGTGCCGGACTCGTCTATGTACCACGACACTTTTTTCTCGATTACCTTGAAGCCGAAGTCTCTAAGGGCTGAGTGGAAGTTGAAGGTGCGTTCTTTATAATCGGAGTCTATTTTTGCCCTGTCCTCGTCGTATGCAACGTAGGCATTCAAGCGCACGGGCTCGCCCGAGTCGCGGCAGGCAAAGTCTCTTAATACGTCGAACTTCATGCCGTAGCCGCCGCTTCTGGTGATGTTAGCGACGTCTACGTATATGCCGACCTTTTGTGAGCGTTCTTTTGTCATGGCTTTATATGTCGAGGTTAGAGACCTCGAGCGCGTTTCTCTCGATGAACTCGCGTCTTGGCTCGACCTGGTCTCCCATGAGCTTAGTAAACACGGTATCCGCCTCTACGGCGTCGTCGACACGTACCTGCAAAAGCACGCGTCTTTCCGGGTCCATGGTCGTTTCCCAGAGCTGCTCGGGGTTCATCTCGCCAAGGCCCTTGTAGCGCTGCACGAGCACGCCCTTTTTGCCGGCTGCCGTAAGGTGCGCAATCAGCTCGTCTAGAGTTGTGGCAGTCGATTCGTCTATGCCTTCGCCGCTAATTGAGTAGGGCGCCTGGCCAATCTTTTCGATTGAAGAGCCGCACTTTTTAAGCTCCTCGAACTCCGGGGATTCGACGAACTCCGAGCCGATGACGGTCTCGGCCGTTGTGCCGTTACGCCGCGTGGTAGCCTTTATCTTGAACCTGCCGTGCTCTTCGTCCTCCTCGGCGCTAAAGGTCGCTGGCATTGCATCGGGGTGGAAGGTCTTCATGTATGTCGAGAAGTTGTCGAACATGCGCTTTAAAGTCTTCTCGTTCGAAAGCGTTTCGAGGGAGAAGGCCTCTTCCAGCGCGAGCATCCCGACTATTGCCTTGTCCATCTTCTTGCGCTCGAAGCGGTCGAGAAGGCGCGTAAAGCGCGCGGCCTTTTTAAGGAACTCAAGGAGCTTCTCGCCCTTTATCGGCGCCGCCCCTTTGCCTTTGGGCTTTACAGTGACGCCTTCCTTTATGCTGTCGAAGATGAAGTTGTCGAGCGCGGTCTCGTCCTTGAGGTACTTTTCCATCTTGCCCTTTTTTATCTTGTAGAGCGGGGGCTGCGCGATGTAGAGGTACCCGTGGTCGGTTATGAAGGGCATCTGGCGGTAGAAGAATGTGAGAAGAAGCGTTCTTATGTGGCTGCCGTCCACGTCCGCGTCGGTCATGATGATTATCTTGTGGTAGCGAAGCTTCTTCGGGTCCATGTCCTCTTTGCCGATACCGGCGCCAAGCGCGGTTATCATGGTGCGTATTTCCTCGTTCGAGAGCATCTTATCGTACCTGGCCTTCTCGACGTTTAGTATCTTTCCCCTAAGCGGCAGTATGGCCTGCGTTCTTCTGTCTCTGCCCTGTTTGGCCGAGCCGCCTGCCGAGTCTCCCTCGACGATGAAGAGTTCGCAGAGCTCGGGGTTACTCTCCTGGCAGTCCGCGAGCTTTCCGGGAAGGCTTGCGCTATCGAGCGCGCCTTTACGCCTGATGAGCTCTTTGGCCTTTTTCGCGGCCTCTCTGGCCCTTGCGCCCTCGACTGCCTTTTCGATTATCTTCTTAGCTACAGAGGGGTTTTCCTCGAGAAATGCTCCGAGGCTTTCGTTGATGATTGCCTTTACGTAGCCCTCTACCTCGGAATTGCCAAGCTTTGTCTTTGTCTGGCCTTCGAACTGCGGCTGAGGAAGCTTTACGCTGATTACTCCGGCGAGGCCTTCTCTGATGTCGTCGCCCTGGAGCGGCTCTTTCAAGTCTTTTAGAAGGTTCTTAGTCGATGCGTACGAGTTGATGGTCCTCGTAAGCGCGCTTCTTAAGCCCACCATGTGCGTGCCGCCCTCGATGGTGTTGATGTTGTTGGCGTAGGAAAATACGTTCTCGGAATACGAGTCGTTCCACTGAAGCGCCATCTCCATGTGGATGCCGTTTTTCTCGCCGCTAAGATATATTACTTTAGGATGTATGGGGGTCTTTGTCTTGTTTAAGTGCTCGACAAAGCTCACGATGCCGCCCTTGTACTGGAACTCGTGCGACTTGCCGGTTCTCTCGTCAGTGATGGTTATCTTTATGCCCCCGTTTAGGAATGAAAGCTCCCGAAGGCGCTGGCTAAGGGTGTCGAAGTTGTACTCTGTGACCTCGAAAATCTTTGCGTCCGGCTTGAAGGTTATCTTCGTTCCGGTGGACTTGCTCTTTCCAACGGTCTTTAGTTCCGTTGAGGGTTTTCCGCCCTTGTACGTCTGCTCGAATACGGCGCCGTCCCTTTTGATTTCGACCTTTAGCCACTCGCTAAGGAAGTTAACGACCGTTACGCCAACGCCGTGGAGGCCGCCGGACACCTTATAGGCCTGGTTCTCGAACTTTCCTCCGGCGTGGAGCTGCGTTAATACGACCTCGACGGTGGGCTTCTTTTTCTCGGGGTGGGGCTTTACAGGGATTCCTCTGCCGTCGTCTATGACAGTTACCGAATTATCGATATGTATCGTTACGTCTATGTTTTTACAGTATCCGGCAAGGGCCTCGTCTACCGAGTTGTCAACGACTTCGTAGACCAGGTGATGGAGCCCTGTTGGCCCGGTAGAGCCTATGTACATGGCCGGGCGCTTTCTTACGGCCTCGAGCCCTTCAAGTACTTTTATGGAACCTGCGTCGTAGTTGGATGTGTTCCTGGTTTCCGCTTCTTTTTTGGGTTCGGTCTTGTCCTTTTTCAATTTTCAAGGCTCCTTTTTCTGGTTTTTCTAATGCCCAAATAATAGCACAAAGAGAGTGGCATTGCCAATAAAAAAACAAATGTTAACGCCGCGATTTTAAAGGATTTTATAACGTTTTTTGGTTATGATTTTTGCGGTGTCGTTTAAACTAATGCCATCATTTCGGTTCCTCAAGCGGATATTGCGCAGTGCTTTGGAAATCGCTTGTTTTTTTTGCCCGTTTGGTGTAGATTATTCCTCATGGCTCTCGATGGAGATGATACATCTGCGAGGGAGTTCGTAAGTCCCACCTTCGGTAAGCTCGGCGCCGATGAAATGTTTTCGCGCATGATCGAGTATGTGCGCGAGTGCGCCGATTCGAAGTACAATCTCATCATAGGAACCGATTCCTTTCTTACAGGCCACACGCTCTTTGTCACGGCTATAGTGCTCCACAGGGTGGGGCACGGCGGCAGGTACTTCTATTACAAGACCAGAAGAAGAAAAATCGACAACATGCGCCAGCGCATATTCTACGAAACCACGATGAGCATAGAGCTTGCTTCTTATCTTCAGCAGCGTCTTCGCGAGAACGGGTTTAAGTCCCTCCCGATAGAGATACATCTCGACGTCGGCGTAAACGGCGACACGCGCGATATCATACGCGAGGTCGTTGGCATGGTCACCGGCTCGGGGTATGCTGCGGTCACAAAGCCCGATTCCTACGGCGCAACAAAGGTCGCTGACAGGCATTCAAGGTAGTTCAATGTTCGCAATCCGGCATGAAGGGCTGCTTTTCCGGCTTTTTTGTTGCGTTTTAGGCAAAGGTTCTATATACTGCGCATGCTGACAGTAGTTACGTTTTTATAAAATGCTGCTCTGATAGGTAGTTGACGTTTATTGTTGTATTGCGATAAACTTTCCGTCTATTTCGGGTTTGCAATATCCTGATTGTTGGGAGACGGAAAGAAAAAAATGGAGATAGAGGCCGTAGCAATCGAAATGGTAAAAACCACAAAAATCAAGGCCGTGAATAAAAAGAAAGATAACGGCAGAAGCGGCCTTAGCTCTACTGAGATAGAAATACTTAAGTGGATGCAGCAGGGCAAGACCAACGACGAGATAGCCGTTATTATAGGCAAGTCGAAGTGGACAGCTAAGTACTACGTCAAAAGCATCCTTAAAAAACTCGATGCCACAACGCGCGCCCATGCTGTGGGCGCAGCCATAGGCAAGGGGCTTCTTGCTCCTCCTGTAGAGGATGCGGAGACCGATGACGCGTTCAAGGGTAAACGCCTAAGCGTCGGGCTTGTTGGCGGCGGCAGGGGTGGGCGCGCCATGATAGAGCTCTTTAAGGAAAACCCGATGCTCGATGTCGCCTGGGCCGTTGACAAGAACCTTAGGGCCCCGGGCATAGCGCTTGCCGAAAAGTATTCCATACCGGTTGCCGAAACAATCAACGCGTTCATAAAGAAGAAAGTCGACGTTGTCATAAACCTCACGGGCTCAGCTGAGATTGCCGAGGAGCTAAGGCGCGTTGTGCCGACCGATACAGAGCTTATGGGCGGCGTTGCGGCAAAGATAATGTGGCAGATGTTCGAGGAGAGGCGTAAACGCGTCGAGGAAAGAGAGCGCGTATTAAAGGAGCACGAAACCCTCTACCACCTCGGGCTCGTTATCGAGAGTATCGACAGCCTGAAGGACGCGGGCTACGCGATGGTGGATTACGCAACGAAGCTCACGAACATGCCTGCGGGCTCGCTCGCTCTCTTCGATGAAAAGAAAGAGGATATGATGCTCGTTGCCTCCAAGGGCTTTAGCCCAAAGTTCAACAAGAGCGACAGATGGGACATACGTAAAGGCGGGCTAACGAGCCAGATACTTAACCACAACGGCCCGCTCTTCATAGAAGACATACGCGAGAGTAAGCAGCCCAATCCGCTTCTTATGAAGGAGGGCGTGAGATCGCTTCTTGCGGCCCCTATTACCGTGGACGGCAGGATAGTCGGCATACTCTACGTAAACGACTTTAAGAGAAGAACTCCAAGGGCAGAGGATGTATCTCTATTTTCCCTTCTTACCGTGTACGCGGGGCTTACGCTTGACAGGGTAAAGAGCATCGAGGAAACAAGGCTCCTTAGCATCACAGACGGCCTTACGAGCCTTCATAACCAGCGTTATATGATGGAGCAACTTCAGCATGAATTGGATAGGGCAACGCGTCACGGCCACAGCGTGTCCGTGATGCTCTTCGACATAGACCATTTCAAGCAGTATAACGACACTTACGGACACCTGGACGGCAATAAGGTGCTAAAATTTGTTGCGAGGATACTAAAGAAGTGCTCGCGCGGCACGGACACTGTTTGCCGGTTTGGCGGCGAGGAGTTTTGCATCGTTATGCCGCATGTCAAGGCGGCCGGCGCAGCGATCTTCGGCAAGAGGCTAATAAAGGAAGTTGCCAAGTACAGTATGCCTAACCGCAAGGTCACTATGAGCGGCGGGCTTGCGACCTTCCCGGAGGACGGAAAGACCCATACTGCGCTCCTTAAAAAGGCCGACAGCCGCCTGTATAAGGCCAAGAACGGCGGCAGAAATAACATCTGCTGCGGAGATGCAGAGTAGAGACCGGAAGGTAGTAGCTTCGCGCAACATGTATATAAATAACCAAAGCCTCCGCATAGCATTACGCGGAGGCTTTTTTATTCGAGAGTTAGCGCAGGCGAAGAAGCTGCCCCGCGAAATCTATTTTTTGACGAGCTTTAAAAATGCATCTTCGTCTATTATCTTTACATTGAGTGCCTTTGCCTTATCGAGCTTTCCTCCCGCAGCTTCTCCTGCCACCACATAGTCTGTTTTTTTGCTGACCGAGCCCGATGCGCTGCCGCCTTCTTCCTCGACCATCGCCTTTGCCTCGTCCCTGGTGAGCCCTTTTAGCTCTCCTGTGAAGACAAAGGTCTTTCCCGAAAGCCTGCCGCCTTCTTTCACGGCCTCTTCTGTTTGCGGTTTTACCCCTGCCCTGGCGAGTTTTTCAAGCACCTTTAAATTGTGTTTCTCTTTAAAGAAGTCGGCTATGCTTCTTGCGGTTTCCGGGCCAACGTCGCGTATCGAGAGGAGCTCTTCTTCGGTTGTCTTTGCGACGGACTCGATAGAGCCGTATCTCTTCGCAAGCACCGAGGCCATGCTCTCGCCAACGCCGATTATGCCAAGGGCATGGATAAAGCGCTTTAGCGGCGGGGTCTTGCTTTTTTCTATGGCAGTAAGCACGTTTTCCATGCTCTTTTTAGCCCAGCGTTCGAGCGAGAGGATGTCTTTTTCGGTAAGGCCGTATATGTCTGCCGCGTCTTTTACAAGGCCTGCTTCAACGAACTGGTCTATGTGCTTGCCGCCGAGGCCTTCGATGTCCATGGCGTGCTTTGAGACGAAGTGGCGTATGCTCTCTTTTAGCTGCGCAGGGCAGGAGAGCCCGCCTGTGCAAAAATGTATGGCGCCTATCTTCTCTACCATCGCCCTGCACTCAGGGCACTTACTTGGCATCTCGAATGGGACCGCGGCCTTCGGCCGCTTCTCCTTTACAACAGATACGACCTCCGGGATGACGTCGCCGGCGCGTTCTATTATGACGGTATCTCCTATGCGCACGTCCTTTCTTAGCACTTCATTTTCATTATGCAGTGTTGCGCGTTCGACCGTTACGCCGCCTATCTCGACTGCCTCGAGCTCGGCTACAGGGGTAAGCGCCCCTGTGCGCCCGACCTGCACCGTGATGCCCTTAACAGTTGTCATCTCCTGCTTTGCCTTGAACTTGCACGCAACGGCCCATCTTGGGGTCCTCGTAAGCACGCCGAGCTGCTTTTGGAGCGCCATGTCGTTTACCTTTATGACCACGCCGTCCAATTCATAGCCGAGCGTTTCACGCGACGTCTCAATTTTCTTGTAATAGGCGAGGATGCCGCCTTGCCCCGTGACGGTCTCTATGAGAGGGTTAACCTTTAGCCCGAGCGAGCCGATAAGCCTTAGCATATCAGAGTGTGTTTCAAAGGAAGCTCCTTTTACCTCGCCAACACCGTAGCAGAACATATCGAGCGGCCTCGCTGCCGTTACCCTGGGGTCGAGCTGTCTTAGGCTTCCGGCTGCCGCATTCCTCGGGTTTGCAAACAGAGGCTCGTTATTTTTGGCACGTTCTTTATTTACGGCCTCGAACTTCTTTAGCGGCAGATACACCTCGCCCCTGATCTCTATTTTGGAGGGAATCTTTACCTTGCCGCCTTCGGGGTTTAGTCTTAGAGGCACGCTCTTTATGGTGCGGATGTTTTGCGTTACGTCCTCGCCTGTTACGCCGTCGCCCCTGGTCGAGCCGCTTATAAGGATACCGTCTTCGTACACGAGTTCCACCGCGAGGCCGTCTATCTTGGGCTCTGCAACGTATTCGACGGGGCCGTCGGTTTTAAGGAGTTTTCTTACGCGTTCGTCGAACTCGGAAGCCTCTTTCTCGCCAAACGCGTTATCGAGGCTAAGCATCGGCACGGTGTGCGTAATTGTGCCGAATTTCTCCGATGGTTTTGCGCCGACTCTTTGGGTAGGGGAGTCAGCAGAGAGAATGGCGGGAAACCTCGCTTCTATATCGGCGAGCCTTCTAAGCAAACGGTCATACTCAACGTCCGGTATCTCGGGAGCATCCAGAACGTAGTAGAGGTAGTTATGCCGGTTAAGGTCGTCCCTTAATGAGGCGGCCTCTTTTGAAGCCTCGTCCTTCGAGAGTTCGGTTACCTCTTTTTTCGTCTTGGCCATGAGAGTATTTTTAGCACACCCACGCTGCCGCGTCAAACCATTAACAACGCTCTTTTAATTGTTCGGCTTTTGTAATATACTTTACCGTCATGGACCATTCCAGCCAGTTTTATGCAGCCATAATACTTACGACCCTTGCCGGGCTTTCCACGATAATCGGAAGCGCCATAGCGGTGTTTTACCGCTCTCCGGGGCCAAGGTTCATGAGCTTTACGCTTGGGTTTTCGGCAGGGGTGATGATACTCGTAAGTTTTGTCGAGCTTCTTGGAAAGGGCATAGACTCAATCGGCTTTGGGTACGCGCATATCGCGTTCTTCTTAGGAATAGCAGTGATGTTTTGTATAGATTACTTTCTGCCTCATGATTATATAATGGAGACAGTTGTGCCAGACGAGCATTCGAGACTAAGAAAGGCCTCCGTGCTCGTAGCTCTCGGTATCGCCATACATAACTTTCCAGAGGGCATGGCGACCTTCGCAGGCACGCTCCAGAGCTATGATACAGGTGTGGCCCTTGCCGCTGCCATAGCGCTCCATAACATCCCCGAAGGCATAGCCGTTGCCATGCCTCTATACGCAGCGACCGGGAGCGTGAAGACTGCCTTTAAGTGGTCGGCGCTCTCCGGGCTTACCGAGCCTGCTGGGGCGATAATAGCAGGCACGCTGCTATACGCGTTCTTAAATGACTTTACCATAGGCTGGACGCTTTCCATGGTAGCCGGGTTCATGGTCTTTATCTCCTTGGACGAGCTCTTGCCCGTAGCCCATTCGTACGCAAAGGAGCACCTTGCAATACTCGGCGTTTCCGCCGGCATGGCGCTGATGGCGTTTAGTCTCTGGCTGCTTGCTTAGGTGTTTTTCGCGGCGCGCGATCTGTGTATCGTTTTGCTTATCAGTTGCAGCAGGCGGTGTATGTCGTATGGTTTTTCTATAAAGACGTGGCCCTTTTCCTCGATGTCGGCCCATTTGAGCTTCTGCTCGGCATACCCGCTGCAAAGTATGACGGGGATGTCGATTTTCTTCTCACGCAGTTCGTTGGCAAGTTGTAGGCCCGTTTTGCCGGTTAGCACGACGTCGCTTAGAATAAGATCGAAGTTTGTGCCTTCGTTTTTTATCACATCCATTGCCGCCTCTGCGCTCTCGGCAGTTCTTATCTCGTAGCCGTTTTCCTTGAGTATTATCGATGTGGATTCCCGAAGAAGTATTTCGTCCTCAACAAGCAGTATGCGCCCGCCTTCCTTCTCGCGCTCCAAGGCTTTTTCGGCTGCTTTTGTCCTGGCCAGTTCTTTTTCGTCCGTTGCCGGCAGGTATATCTTTATCACGGAGCCGCGCTTTGGCACGCTCGATATGCGTATTTCCCCGCCGTGCTCCTTTATGACGCTGTATACGATTGCCATGCCAAGCCCTATGCCATGCCCGCCTTTGCTCGAGAAGAACGGCTCGTAAATCCTTTCGATGACCTCCTTGGTCATGCCAACGCCGGTGTCCTCTATGGTGAGGGTGACGAAGCGTTTTCCTCCGGCCGCGTCCATGATGTTTTTTGTCTCGGAGTCTATCGCGTCGAGGGTTTTTACCGTAAGCGTGCCGCCTTCTGGCATGGCGTCGCAGGCGTTTATTATGAGGTTCATTATGACCTGTTCCAGCTTCACCTTGTCGCCCATGACCGTTGCAGGAGTGTACTTAAGGTGCATCCTAACGGTTATGTCCTCGGGTATGATGGCCTCGAGGAGCTTTAACATGTTATCCACGGTCTGGTTCAAGTCCATGGGCTCGAGCCGCATGGGCTGGCGTCTGCCGAATATGAGGAGCTGCTGCGTAAGATTCGTCGCGCTCTCGCATGCGCTAAGCGTAAGTGTAAGGGGCTTATGGAGCTTGTTGGATGGTTCTATTTCGTCTAACGCGTACTGCGTCATCCCCTTTATGGTGGAGAGCATGTTTTTAAAGTCGTGGGCAATGCCTCCTGCGAGCCTGCCGATAGCTTCCATCTTCTGCGACTGTATGAGCTGGGTGTAGAGCTTTTCCTTTTCAGCCTCTGCCTCTTTTTCCTTTGTGATGTCCACGACTACGACGTCCAGGTAGCCTTTCTCCGGGTAGAGCTTGGCCGAGTATTTTACCCAGATGTTAGAGCCGTCTTTTTTTCTGGCAAAGACCTCGTAGTCGTTTATCTGGCCGTGCTCTTTTATGTGTTCGACCATGTAGTTTCGGTCTTCTATGCGCGCGTATGCGCTAGGGGCGTAGAACTGCTCGAGCATTTCCTCTCTGTTCTTGTACCCGAACATGGAGGCGAGGCGTTCGTTTGCTTCGATGAGCTTTCCGTCGCTCGCCCTCGTTCTAGAGAGCCCGACAAGCGAGTTCTGGAACATCTCGCGGTATTCTGTCTGCGTGTCCTCAAGTGCGGTCTTTTGGGCCTCGATGAGCCTGGCAATCAGCTTTTCTTTTTCCGCCTCGGCCGTTTTTTCCCTGGATATGTCGATTACCACGGTGTCGATGTGGTTTTCGTCCTTATATAGCTTTGCCGAGTATTTTACCCAGATAGGCGAGCCGTCCTTCTTTTTCCCGAGCACCTCGTAGTTGCTTATCTCGCCGTGTTTTTTGAGGACTGCGATTACGTAGTCGCGGTCCTTTATGTCGGCGTACGCGTTGGATGAGTAGAACTCGCTAAGTATTTCCTTTGTGTTCTTGTACCCGAGCATGGTGGCAAAGCTCTCGTTGCATTCGATGAGCTTGCCGTCGTTAACTCGCGTTCTCGCCAGCCCTACAAGCGAGTTCTGGAACATGTCGCGGTATTGTTCGAGGGATTTCTGCAGTTGCTCGCCGGCCTCTTTCTCTTTTGTTATATCTATCAGGACCGAGTCGAGATATCCTTCCTCGGGGTAGAGTTTGGATGAGTACTTAACCCAGATATTAGAGCCATCTGTCTTTCTTGCGAAGACTTCGTAGTCTTTTATCTCGCCTTTTTCCTTGAGTGTCTTTATAAGGTAGTCGCGGTCTTCTTGCCTTGTGTAGGCATTCGGGGCGTAGAACTGCTCGAGCATTTCTACCCTGTTCTTATAGCCAAATATTTCGGCAAGGCGCTCGTTTGCCTCGAGGAGCTTGCCGTCGCTAACCCGCGTTCTGGCAAGCGCTACAAGCGAGTTGTGGAATATGTCGCGGTATTTGCATTCCGAGTCAAGGAGTTTGGACTCGGCTTTTTTGCGAAGCACTGCCTCGTGCTCGAGAGCCCGTATGCGTTCGAGGAGCTCTTCGTATGTGGGTTTCTTAGGCATATGCTGACCGTGGTACGGTTTAAATGCCACAAACTGTATGGTTATTCCATGAGTTTCTTGCCTAATATAGCACGGAAAACGGCTTGTTGCAATGGTATAGGTGTGCCGGACTACGGTGTCCGATTTGTTGTTTTGAGTGACCGGGGTTATTCTTTTGCAAGTGATAGTCTGACAAGTTCTGCTCTAAGTTCTTCTGTCGGAAGCCCGATTACGTTCGTCAGTGAGCCTTCGACCCTCTCTATGAGCGCTTTGCCACGGCCCTGTGCGCCGTAGGAGCCCGCCTTATCAAAGGGCTCGCCGGTCGAGATGTACTCCTCTATTTCCGAGTCTGTAAGGTCTTTGAATGTCACTCTGCTCTCGCAGGCTTTTATGGAGAGAGGCCTGTCGTCGTATATGCAAAAGGCCGTGAAAACGGAATGCGTTTTTCCGGAAAGCGTTTTTAACATCTCCTTTGCATGCGAGGCGCCTTCTGGTTTGCCAAGGATAGCTCCGTTTATCGTAACGAGCGTGTCGGCGGCTATAATGACGGCATTTTTATTTCTTGGCGCCGCGGCCTTTGCCTTTTCAAGGGCAAGCCGCGTTGCGTGCGCTGCAGCGTCCTCATGGCTTGTTATTGATTCGTCGACGTCAACGGAAGTGACCTCAAAGGTCTCTATGATGTCCTTCATGAGCTCTCTGCGGCGAGGCGAGGCGGAGGCCAGTACTGTTTTTTTTAGCGGCGTGAGCGTTTTCACAGTAGGAGAGGGCGGTTATGCTCAGGGCTGGTTTTCCGGGAATTTTAATGCTATCTTCACCGACACCGCGCCCCGGAGGTCGCCTTCCTTAAAATCGCGAGCCCTATCGTCGGGGTAGAATTTAGCGAGGAACTTCATCACCTCGGGCGCGATGTTCTCGCTTGGGCCGTGGCAGTTTAGGCAGGGCTTTTCCACTCTAAGGGGTTTCATGTAGCGAAGGTACGTGATGTCGTCATTTTCGGTAACTACGTCTATGCTCTCGAACTCGGGTGTCAGGCGGCCTTTGTCGGCAAGCGACTGCATCTCTTCGAGTATTTTTCTCTCGTAGTAGTCGGGCATGTTGGCCGGGTTTCTGTACTTTACCGAGGTCCTTTTAATCGTATGGTGCGGCTTGCTGTTGAACTCGGCCATTATCTCCGGCACTGCTATGGCGCACACGGTGATGGCCTTTAGCATGTCGCCCTCGTGCAGGAGTTTTACGAGCATGCCCTTGGTCCTCTTTAGAAGCTCTGTGGTCATTACGCGCGCGGTCTTTAGCGCGGCCTCTTCCTCGGCCTTTGTTGCAAGGGCGTTGTTGCCTTGAGAAAGCGCCAGAGAGAGGATAATAAGCAGCGATACAAAAACGGTTATCTTTGCGCGAGAACGCATTGCCGGGCGGCTCCTTGATTTTGAAAGATTTTTCCGTTCGATATAAGAGATATCAATTCAATGTATACCTATCGTGCGGCAATGTCAAGCGCCTTTAGCCGCCGAAAATGCCGGCTAGGCGATGTTAAAATTGAAAAACACCCGTTCCTGTGGTAGACTTAACTCAAATCCTCAGGTAAACCAAATACACGGCTCCAAGGAGGCCAAGTGGCAGGAAACGATAAGGGGTTGGGTTCTTTTGCCCTGGTGCTTCACGCGCATCTGCCGTACGTCATATCGCACGGCACGTGGCCGCACGGCACGGACTGGTTAAACGAAGCTGCTGCGGAGACCTACATACCGCTGCTTAATGTCTTTGAGCGTCTTGTATCCGAGGGCATAAGCCCGAAGGTCACAATCGATGTCTCTCCAATCCTTGCCGAGATGCTCTCACACAGGGATTTTAAGCCACAGTTCAAGAAATACCTTACAGACAAGATAGAGGCTGCAAAGCGCGATTCAGCCGAGTTTGCGAGAATAAACGACTCGCACATGGCCTCTGTGAGCGCAATGTGGGAGGGTTTCTATTCCACGGCGCTCGAGTCCTTTACCGTCAAGTATAACGAAGACCTTATCGGAGCTTTTCGCAAACTTCAAGATGCAGGGCATATCGAGATAGCCACCTGCGGCGCTACCCACGGCTACATGCCGCTTCTTTCGCGCGACATAAGCGTTCAGGCGCAGATAAAGCAAGCTGTGAAGGCGCATACGCGCCACTTCGGGAAGCCGCCGCGCGGCATTTGGCTGCCCGAGTGCGCATACAGGCCGTCTTACGCGTGGAACAAGCCTGTGTACGACGAGGAGGCTACACCTTATCACCGTAAAGGAGTAGAGGAGTTCCTAAGCGAGAACGGTATCGAGTACTTCTTCATAGACTCGCACCTTCTAAAGGGCGGGCGCGCCGCGGGTGTCTATATGGACCGCTTTAGCGATTTGAAGGTCATGTGGAATAACCTCGATAAAAGCATGAAGGCTCTCCCTGAAACGGTTGAGAAGACGCCAAGGAAGGTCTACTACGTTGCCTTTGGCGAGCAGGCTATCGAGGGCATGATGCCGGTTGCCGTGTTCACGCGCGATGTAAAGACGGGGCTTCAGGTGTGGAGCGGAGAGTGGGGCTACCCCGGGGACGGCGCGTATCTCGACTTTCATAAAAAGAGATTCCCCGGAGGGTTAAGGTACTGGCGCGTTACAGATGCAAAGGCCGACCTTGCCGATAAGCAGCCCTACAATCCAAACGGCGCTATTTCGAAGACCCCGGACCATGCAGCGCATTTCGTAGGTGTAGTAAAGGACGGCCTGAAGGACTCTAAAGGCGGGCTGGTCGTTTCCCCGTACGACTGCGAGCTTTTCGGCCACTGGTGGTTCGAGGGGCCGCACTGGGTCTACCACGTAATAAAGAAGATGCATGAGGACGGAGAAGTAAAGGCGGTTACCGCGTCAGAGCACCTTGACTCAAACAGGCCATCCGAGATGGTATCTCTTCCCGAAGGAAGCTGGGGCGAGGGCGGGTATCACTTTATCTGGTTAAACGACATGAACAAATGGACGTGGAAGCACGTCTATGAGGCCGAAAAAGACATGGAAGAGCTGGCTGCAGCACACGAGCATTCGGGCGACGCAGAACTTATCGACATGCTAAAGCAGGCCGCAAGGGAGCTTCTTTTGCTCGAGGCCTCGGACTGGCAGTTCCTTATCTCAACGCGTGCTGCGGCCGATTACGCCGAGCTTCGGGTATGCCGGCATTACGAGGACTTTAAGCGGCTTGTCTCCATAATACGGAAAAAGGCCAGCGCCGAGGCACTTACAGACGGCGACAGAAACTTCTTTAGCGACCTTAAGAAAAGAGACTCTGTGTTCGAGGACATAGAGCTTAAGTGGTTTTCGAGGGTGGAGCACCAGAGGCACGCATTAAAGTAGGGCCTAAAACAGCGGAGAGGAGCCTAACACGTGGACGCCAAGGGAAAGGCCAAAAAACAGATAACGCTTGAGAAAAACGACATCGCGCAGAAGCTTCTGGGCGACGGCTCGACCGTCAAGCGGATAGAGAAGAAACTCGGGGTAACGATAGACAGCCGCGGTAACGTCGTTACCATACAGGGCGAGGCCTCTCAGACCGAGCTTGCAGAGCGCCTTCTTACCGAGCTATACGCATTGATAGAGTCCGGGTACATGCCAACGGCACTTGACGTTGATTACGCCGCAAGGGCCATCTCAACGGACCACGGATACTCTCTAAAGGACATCTTTAACGATACTGTCTACGTCTCCCACAAGAATAAGCAGATAGTCCCGAAAAGCGCGTCCCAGAAGCGTTACGTCGATGCCATAAGGAAGTTCGACATAGTGTTTGGCATAGGCCCTGCGGGCACGGGTAAGACATACCTTGCCATGGCAGCGGCGGTCGCATCGTTTTCGAAGCGTGAAGTGGACAGGATAATACTCACGCGTCCGGCAGTTGAGGCAGGGGAGAAGCTCGGATTCCTGCCCGGAGACCTTTCTGCAAAGGTAGACCCGTTCCTTCGGCCTCTCTATGATGCGATACACGACATGATGGACTTCGAGCGCGTGCAGCGCATGATAGAGCGCGGCACAATCGAGGTGGCGCCTCTGGCATTCATGCGCGGCAGAACACTTAACGATTCTTTCGTCATACTTGACGAAGCTCAGAACACAACACTTGAGCAGATGAAGATGTTCCTTACGCGCCTTGGCTTTGGCAGCAAGGCCGTTATCACAGGCGACATAACGCAGATAGACCTGCCGCTTGCAAGGCCTTCGGGGCTTGTCGAGGCGCAAAAGATTCTGCGCGATATAGACGGCATCGAGTTCGTGAACTTCACCGAGGCAGATGTCGTGCGCCATCCGCTCGTGCAAAAGGTCATACAGGCATTCGAGAAGTCCAAGAGAAAGAAGGAAGGCAAGATTGTCGAAGAGGTGTAAGGCTGTCTCTATGGCAAAGGTGGCTCCGTGGCAATCGAGATAAGCCGCAAGGCCGGGATTGCCGTGCCCCCGGTGCCGCTAAAAAAGGCGGCAAAGGCCGCGCTCTCGATGCTTGGCAAGAAGGACGCGGAGCTTAGCATCCTCATCACCGACAACGAGGGCATAAGGGAACTGAATAAGAAGTACCGCTCAATGGATAAGCCGACAGATGTCCTGAGCTTTCCGATGGACGGCGATATGCTTGGCGATGTCGTAATATCCGTTGAAAAGGCGGCTACCCAGGCGCCGTTATATAAGAACACGGTAAGAAACGAAATACTACGGCTCCTTATCCACGGCATACTGCATCTTCTGGGCTATGAGCATGTAAACGGCGGCCTCCAGTCCAGAAGGATGAAGGACATGGAAAAAAAGCTTTTCAAGAAACTAAAGCATATCTAAGATGCCTTCCCCGTATATCCCTGATATCCGTTCATACCGGGCGTTATTTTTATCCCTCGTTATAGCCGCGTTCTTTTTTGTGCCGGGGAGCGCTGCTGCTGACAATAAGGCAACGCTTTACTTCTTCTACGGCGAGGGCTGCCCGCACTGCGCAAAGGAAGAAGTGTTCCTTGAAAAAATGAAGGCGAAGTATCCGTCTATCGATGTCCGTGCCTTTGAGGTCTGGCACAACCCGGAAAACGTCGCCATCATGACAGAGTTCCTTGCCCCTTACGGCCTAAAGCCAACAGGTGTTCCCGTGACCTTCATCGGCAATTCCGGGCCGTTATCAGGCTATGGCGACGATTCTACCTCAGGCCGCGTTATCGAAGGATTTATAAAAGACTGTGTCGAGTCCGGGTGCCCTGATGCCGGGGATATTATACGCGGCACTGCGAAGGCCGGCGCTTCTAAAGCCAAGCTGCCAACCGTTGCTGGCCTTGACGTTAACACGGCATCGCTTCCAATCCTCACGATCGTTATAGCGTTTCTAGACGGTTTTAACCCGTGCGCCTTTTTTGTGCTCTTTACGCTCCTTGGCATTCTCTCGCACGCTAAGACAAGGGGCAGGATGCTTTTTGCAGGAGCATTGTTCGTCTTTGTATCCGGGCTTGCGTATTTCCTTTTTATGGCAGCCTGGCTAAATGTCTTTATCTACACGGGCGGCATACGTGTTGTGACGCTCGTTGCCGCTCTCCTCGCGCTCGTAATCGGCGCCTTTAATATAAAGGACTTTTTCATGTTTGGCCGCGGCCCTTCGCTTTCCATACCCGAGGGGGCAAAGCCAGGGCTCTATGCCAGGATGCGTACGGTCATGCGTGCAGCCTCTCTTGCCTCCGTCATAACAGGCACGATTATGCTTGCCGTAAGTGTTAATCTTTACGAGCTTCTCTGCACTGCCGGGTTCCCGATGGTCTACACGAGGGCGCTTACGCTGCGCTCGCTTGAGCCCCATGTTTATTATATCTATCTTGCGGCCTATAATGTGGTATATGTAATCCCCATGGCGGCTATTGTCGCGCTATTTGCCTTTACAGTGGGTTCAAGGCATTTTAGCGAGCGATGGGGCCGCACTTTAAAGTTTGTGTCAGGGCTTATGATGCTTTCGCTGGGGCTGGTGCTGCTCATAAAACCGGAACTCTTGAATAACGTGATGCTAAGCGCTGCGTTACTTGGACTGGCCGTTGGCGCGGCCTTTGTGGCTGCGTATTTCACGAGGGAGAAGGGAACGTCGAGTTGAAAAAGCGTTGTCTTGAAGCGTTAAGAGATCTTATTTGGCCGGCAGTGTCAGGCGCTGTGCTCGTGCTCGCCTTTGCGCCGGTTAATCTCTGGCCGCTTTCATTTGTCGCGTTCATTTTGCTGTTTTTCTCTTTAAACGGCGTTTCATCGTGGAAGGCGAGGTTTCTTAAGGGCTTTATCTTCGGCCTTGTGTTCTTTCTTGGCACGGTTTACTGGGTCATACACTCGATGTATTTTTACGGCGGTGTGCCGTTCTATCTTGGCGCGCTCGTAACGCTTCTTCTGGCCGCTGTCCTTGCGCTTTATCCGGCAGCGTTCGCAGTGCTTGGCTGGCTGCCTGTATGTAAAAACAAATGGGTACGTCTTGTTTTTGTCGCAGCTCTTTGGGTGGCGATTGAGTATCTTCGTAGCATTCTGTTCACCGGTTTTCCGTGGGTGCTTCTTGGGTATTCACTTGCCTCGTTTGCGCCGCTTACGCAGACGGCCGAGATATTTGGCGTCTGGGGCGTGTCGTTCTTTATAATGTTCATAAATGCCGCGCTCTTTAATGCCGTAGACAGCTTCTTTGCGAAGAAAGACAGGCGCGAGGCTGTTTTGCCGCTTGCGGCCGCTGTCATAGTGTTCGTTGTTTTTCTTGTTTACGGGGTTTTTCGCATGCAGGCAGTTGATAAAGAGGTCTTGAGCTGGAAGGAGTACAAGGCGTCTTTATCTCAGGGCAATGTGGAGCAGTCGGTTAAGTGGGAAGCTTCCGAGGTCCTTACTACGATAGAAAAGTACCGGGCATTGACAAAAGAGGCGAAAAACTCAGGCGCCGATATCGCCGTATGGCCGGAGAGCGCAATGACCTTTTATATCGACGAAGCAGGCAAGCTTACGCCTCTTGTCACGGGGGCTGCGAAAGAAAATAATATCTATATCGTTACGGGCGCGCCAAGAAGGGAATTCAATGTCTTTAAGAAGGAAGAAAAGTTTTTTAACAGCGCCTTCATGATAGACCCTTCGGGCAACATAACGGGGCGTTACGACAAGGTGCACCTCGTGCCGTTTGGCGAGTACGTGCCGCTAAAAAATATTCTCTTCTTCATAAAAAAGATGACCGCCGGGGTGGGGGATTTCTCTGCAGGAGAGGGGTATCCCACACTTAAATTCGACGGCGCCAGGATAGGCACTCTGATCTGCTACGAGGCCGTGTTCCCGGAGATATCCGCGGCGTTTACGCGACACGGCGCGAACGTGCTCGTGAACCTCACAAACGACGGCTGGTTTGGCAACACCTCTGCACCGTACCAGCACCTCGACATGACGCGCTTCAGGGCCATAGAAAACAGGGTATATCTTCTAAGGTCGGCTAACACCGGAATAAGCGCTGTCATAGACCCTGCGGGAAGGATTGTAGGGAGGACAGAGCTTTTCAAGGAGACGAACCTCACGCTTCCGTTTCGCGTAAGGCCGGAGGGCCGCACGTTTTTCTCGCGTTTTGGCATGCTTTTTCCTTTTACAACAATAATTATTTCGGTTATCCTTATCATACTTGGGCGGCGTAAAAACGCCGTCAACACTTAACGCGCGCGGAGGTGGGGCGATGTTCGATGATGTAGCGGAGCGGTTAAACGCTCTTAAGGTAAAGTACGAAGAGCTTAGAGGTTATCTTTGACCGCCCAAAGGTCGAAAAAGAGCTTGCAGAGATAGAAACGCTCACACACGCCCAGGGCTTTTGGAACGACACTGCAAAGGCCAGAGGCGTGATGCAGAGAAAGTCATTTCTCGAGTCCGAACTGAAATCATTCGATAAGATATCGGAGGCCGTGGAAGAGGCGGAGGTCATGCTCGCCCTTGCAGAGGAGGAGCATGATAAAAACGCCGCAGCCGAGGCCGATGCCAATATCGCTTGGGCAGTGAAGGCCGTAAGAAGCGAGGAAGTAAGGCGAATGCTCGGAGGTGAGCATGACGCCAGAAACGCAATCGTCGAGATACATCCCGGGGCAGGCGGCACCGAGGCCCAGGACTGGGCCGACATACTCTTTAGGATGTATATGAGGTGGGCGGAGCAAAGAGGATTCAAGGCCGAGGTGCTCGACTTCCAGGCCGGCGAGGAGGCAGGGCTAAAGAGCGCCACCTTTACGCTCTCCGGCGAGTACGCCTACGGTTATATGAAGGCCGAGAGCGGAGTGCACAGGCTTGTCCGTATTTCCCCGTTCGATTCCGCAAAACGCAGACACACGTCTTTTGTCTCTGTATTCGTTTTCCCGGAGATAGAGGATGATATAGAAGTAGATATAAACGAAGCGGACCTTAGGGTGGACACCTACCGCGCAAGCGGCGCCGGAGGCCAGCACGTCAATAAGACAGACTCCGCCGTAAGGATAACCCACATCCCCACCGGTATAGTCGTGCAGTGCCAGAACGAAAGAAGCCAGCACAAGAACCGGGCAGTTGCCATGAAGATACTGAAGGCCCGCATCTACGAGCAGAGAAGGAAGGAAGAGGAGGAGAAGCTCTCCGGGATACTGAAGGACAAGAGAAAGATAGAGTGGGGCAGCCAGATACGCTCCTACGTGATGCAGCCCTACCGTCTTGTAAAGGATCATCGCACGGGGGTCGAGAGCGGCAACGTGGACGCGGTGCTTGACGGCGATATAGACAAGTTTGTAGAAGCCTATCTTTCGGGCGTTGTTAAGTCAGGCAGCGACAAAGACATGGAAGAGTAGGCAGCAGGCCGAGGGCCTGCACCCGAATGTTCTTCTGATAGCCTGTGCATAATTACTCGAACAAGCCTTTTATGCATTATGAAACAGGCGTGACGCCTGCAGCAGGCCGGGGCCTGTACCCAGATGTAAAAGAAACCGCCGTCTGCCTCGCCTGACGGCCAACTTGCCGTTTTGTAAAGATGGAATAGAGCAACTCGCCGCCTTAGCAGTCGCCCCTCGTTATCCTGCTTCCCTTATATATCCTTGATGAGCTTGTTGGAAGGCGATTTTTCGATTGTGCCGTGGAAGGCCTCCAGCGCGGCCTCGATTTCCCTTAGCTCGGGCGAGGTCTTTATGTGGAGTTTATTTACGCCGCGCCTGTCGAGGGCGTCGGCTATGGAGCCTATTGTAATGGAATTGATGTCGCGCGCAGGCATGTAGCATTCGTCATCATCTTCGTCCGGAGTATATCCGATAAGCACGCCAGCTTCGGTAAGTTCGGTTAGAACGAGCTTAGTAAAGCGGATGGGAAGCCCGGTTTCTTTGGCTATTTCGTGCGCAGAGAGCGGTTTCATGGCCTTGATAAAGTTCTCTGTCACGCGGTTTACTATGACGAGCGCGGCGATGCGTCTAAAGCGCGAGCTTGTTTTTTCGGTATCGGGCTCGAACTCGTATGTGTCCGCGTTTTGCTCGGCAAAGGAGAGCTCTGCGCCAAAGAGCACTATGAGCCAGCTCATGTGCAGCCACATGAGAAAGAGCGGCAGAGCGGCGAAGCTTCCGTAGATGGCGTTATACTTTACCGCCATGACCTGGAATGTTATGTAGGCCCACTGCAGCGCTTGGTAGGCGATGCTTGCAACGAGCGCGGCTATAACAGCGGATCTGATGCGCACGGTCGTGTTCGGCACGACGATGTATATGAAGGAAAATACCATCCAGGTTATGACGTACGGGATGAGCTTTAGGACGAGAAACATGATGGGCTCTGCAGCTACCGCGCCACCGGCAGCCGTTGCTGCCGTGCCCAACTTGGCTATCCATGCCTTTATGACCACCGTCGAGCTTCCAGACATTATTATCAATATCGGCGCTATGAGCATTATCGAGAGGTAGTTCGTGAGCTTTCTGTGCAGGCTCCTGTGTTTTGTGGTTTCCCATATCTCGTTTAGCGAGAGTTCCACCTGCCCAAGCGTTTTTACAACCGACCATAGAAGCAGTATTATGCCTACCCCTGCTATTGTCGAGCCTTTGGTGTCGTTAAGGAGGTTGTGCGCGAAGATGACGATCCTCGTTACCGTTGGCTCGTGATTGGCAAAGCGGTTTAGTATCTCTGTCTCAAGCGCGTGCTCGAGGCCAAAACCCTTGGCTATTCCGAAGGCGACTGCCATTACCGGCACAACAGCAAGGAGCGTATAGTAGGTGAGGGCAGAGGCGCGAAGCACGCACTTATCCTCGAAGAACCCGCTAAGCGCCAGTATTACGACGCGAAGCTGGCGGATAAAGAACGACTTCTTGCCCGATGTATCTTCGAGCCTGATGCGCCAGATGTCTTCTTTTACGAAGTCGCTGGCCCTTTTTATTCCGTCTTTTATGTTTGGCATGGCAAATGGCCTTTATAAGACCGTATTTTTATATTAGAATGATACAACTTGGCAGGCGCGGCGGCAACAGATTTCTTTTAACACCGTCGCGCTCTGTGTTAAAATATTTCGATGGACAAAAAAACAGTTTTTGACGAGAAATTCTATAGAGCCACCTGCGTTGACCTTTGCTGGGGCAAGTGCTGCAATCCCTGGTGGGGCGTGATATTTTATACGCTAAGAAAGGACGGCGGGGCAGCCGGGCTCTCGAGCTTCAAGAAGACCGTCATGGAGAGCATCATCGAGCGGGCAGAGCGCATAAGCTCTGCATACGTCACACGCGAGGAATCGGGCTCAAGGAGACTCTTTGGCCGCCCGGAGCGCTATAACGTCGCTGTAAAGGATGTCCGCGTGGGCTCGACCTACGGCGAGCTCATAATAGACCTCGTTGCCATGTACGCCTTCAGGTGCTCCTTCTTTGATGATACGAAGCAGTGCTCGATTCATCCGACGAAGCTTGGTGCAGATATCAGGCCCCCGCACTGCGCAGAGCTTGGCACTCCGGAGGCAAAGTCCGGGGAAAAAGGGTTTTGCCGCGTCATACACGCCGCTGCAATAGAGGGCGAGCATGCTGTCATAGCGGCAGTAAACCTCGAGAAAAAGGTAAGCAAGATGCGCTACGACGAGGGAAGCCTCTCTGCCGAGGATGCGGCAGTGAGCGTAATCGACGAGATAAAGCGCATAAGTGACGAGAAGTCTCTTTTACCAAAGGCCGTGAAAAAGCAGGATACTCCCGGGCGTAACGACCCGTGCCCGTGCGGCAGCGGCAAGAAGTACAAGAAATGCCATGCGTCCTGAAGCGGTAAAAATATCAACATATAAGATGGGCGAAAAGGCGGCCAGAAAGGGTGAGCTTAGAATCGGGGCCGTACGGTTCCTTCCGCGCGGCGTTAAGAAGGCAGAGCACGGAAAGTTCTTCGACATCTGGCTGCCGCTCAGCGCGCCTTCGAAAAAGCTCGTTTCCGCGTACATGAGGTCAGCTAACAGGGAAAAAGCATGGCCTGGGTTCTCGAAGGCATATGAAAGGGAGATGGAGAGGGACGCTGCCGCGAGAGTTACGGTAAGGCTCGTTGCCGAGGTCGCGCGCCGCATTCCCGTTGCCCTTGGCTGCTACTGCGAGAACGAGAGCATGTGCCACAGGTCCATACTAAAAGCCCTTATAATAAAGGCTTCGAAGGGCGGCGTTAGATAGGCCTTTTTAAAAAAGCAAAATACCCCCCCCCCCCCCCCCCCCCCCCCCCACGCCGGGGGGGGGGGGGGGGGGGGG
>JAOUFM010000019.1 GCA_029858205.1 Deltaproteobacteria bacterium
GCAAAATACGCCCGCAACTTATGGCGGATTTTGATAAGAACGTGTTGCGAGTCGCTACTCCATGCCGCGCTGGCTCTGTCGAGGAAATCGTCGCAGCCATAGCCGTAACGCATGCGGAATTGGTCTTGATACATCCGTTCAGGGAAGGCAACGGAAGGGTGGCGCGCATTATTTCCATTCTTATGGCTTTGCAGGCAGGTTTGCCCCCGTTGGATTTCGGAGGTATTACAGGCGGTAAGAGAAAAGAATATTTTGCCGCAGTAAGAGCGGGGATAGGGAGAAATTATAAGCCGATGGAAAAGGTTTTTGCTGCGGTTATTCGTCGGACTTTGCGGCGTTATGAAGAGTGACCTCGAATAGCGTTTCTTCGGCCTTGGCCAGTTCGGCGGCTGTGATATGTACGCCTTCGATGGCCGTGGACGACGATGTGGATGTGCAAAACATTTCTTCGCGCCTGCGGTGGTCTTTTAAATAGGGGTTGGTCTCTATCAATGATTTTTTGTGCATGGTTGATATTATACCAGAAAAAGACGCGCTTATCAATCTCTAAGAGCCAAAGAGTAGGCCGTAACATGATAAACCGGCACAACGAAGCATCTTAGCCGAATCGCAAGTTTCTTATGCTATAATGGATATATGCGAAAGTTCGATGTCATAGTCATAGGCTCCGGCCCGGGCGGCGAGAGGGCGGCAATACAGGCCGCCAAGCTCGACAAATCGGTCGCGGTCATAGAGAAGGCCCCGTACATCGGAGGCGCGGGCATCCATACCGGCACGCTTCCGAGTAAGACGCTAAGAGAGACGGCCCTCTTTCTCGCGGGCTTTAAGCAGCGCGCGGTCTTCGGCTTCCAGTTCACGCTCGGAAGAGACGTAACCCTTGGCGAGCTCATGCACAAAAAATCCGACGTAATAAGAAAGCAGATGGAGGTCATTGTCGACGCTTTCATTAGAAACAACGTCGAAATCGTCTACGGCACAGCGTCCTTCGTGGACCCGAAGACCATCAAAGTCAAAAAGAACGACGGTTCAACGGAAACGCTCTCGGCAGACACCGTTGTCATCGCATCAGGAACAAGGCCCGCGCGTCCCGCGGAAATACCCTTCGACTCGGAGCACATCTACGACAGCGACACGATACTGCAGATAGACAGAATCCCTAAAACGCTTACCATCGTCGGCGGCGGCGTCATCGGCGCGGAGTACGCCTGCATATTCGCCTGTCTCGGCGTAAAGGTAACGCTCATCGAAAAAAGAGGCGACATACTCTCGTTTGCAGATAAGGAAGTGGTCGAGAGCTTGAAGTTCTGGATGCGTTACGCGGGCATCACGCTTCGTCTTGGCGAAGAGGTCGGAAGCCTGAGGCTTGACGACGCAGGCAGGTGCGTTACAGAGCTTAAAAGCGGCAAGGTCGTTATGTCCGAGAAGGTTCTCTACACAATGGGCAGGGTCGGAAATACAGATGCGCTAAACGTCGCGGCAATCGGCCTTGAAACCAACGACAGAGGTCTCCTGGCGGTCGACATGAAGACATTCGAGACAAGTGTTAAGCGCGTGTACGCGGTCGGCGATGTCATAGGGTTCCCGTCCCTCGCATCCACTTCGAGAGAGCAGGGGAGGATCGCCATGTGCCATGCCTTTGAAAAAGAAGGGCTCACCTGCGCGCTTCCGTACCAGATACCTGTCGGGGTCTACACAATCCCGGAAATCTCCATGGTCGGCAAGACCGAAGAAGAGCTAACAAAAGAAGGCGTGCCCTATGAGTCGGGCATCGCGCAGTTCAACGAGGTGGCGAGGGGCCAGATCTCCGGCGACGTCTACGGCCTGCTGAAACTACTCTTCCACAGACAGACGCATAAGCTCCTTGGCGTGCACATTATCTGCGAAAAGGCGTCGGACCTTATCCACATCGGCCAGGCAGTGATGAGCTACGGCGGGACAATTGACTATTTTAAGGATGTGGTGTTTAATTACCCTACGATGTCGGATGCGTACAAGCTCGCTGCACTAAACGGCCTGAATAAACTCTAAGAATGTTCTTCTCTAAAAAAGACAAGAAACCGGGACGTTTTCGTCTGGCGCGGCGCATCTTCTGGCTGCTCGTGGCTGCGGCTGTGATTATCGGCGCGTACAACGCGTCGTCTCTTTCTATTACGGTCGAACGCGTTGATGTCGAGATAGACAACCTCCCTGACGGATTCGTTGGCACGAAGATTGCCGTGCTAACCGACGTGCATTCGTCATTTATGATGACCGAGTCCTTCATGCGTAAGGCAGCTACTCTTACCATGAACGAAAAGCCAGACATGATTGCCCTTACAGGGGACTTTGTAACAGGCAAGACCAAGTTCCTGAATTCCTCTGTAGGCTCCTTCGACACAAAGCACTTAGATAAGATGGTCAGGGCGTTTTCTGAACTAAAGGCCCCGCTTGGCACGTATGCAGTGCTTGGCAACCACGATTTCTGGAGCGGCGAGGAGGCGGTCGGTGAAATAGTTGGCCGCACGGAAAAAGGGCTTGGCGCAAAATGGCTTAGGAATAAAAGCATTACAATAGAGAAGAACGGGGCAACGTTCCTGCTCTCCGGAATCGACGATTACTGGCACACGGGCTCCGTGCTGGAGGCGTATAAGAACGTACCCACGGACACGGCGCGCGTGCTTCTTAGCCATAATCCGGATGTGGTGGAAGAGCTCGATATGCTTCGCGAGAGAGCTGACCTCGTAATATCCGGCCACACGCACGGCGGGCAGATAAAGTTCCCGATAATCGGTTTTCCGGTCATCCCCTCTAAGTATGGCCAGCGCTATCTCTCCGGGCTTATAGTAGAGGCGGGCAGGGCAGTGTATGTTTCGCGCGGGCTCGGCACGCTGCTGGCTCCGATAAGGTTTGGCGCGTTGCCCGAGGTAACTATCATTACGCTTAAAAAAGCGCGTAAGGTCAGTTAGATTTTTCCTGGCTGTCTTTCTTCTCTATATCCGATAGAAACTTGTTCGTTTCTTCCCAGAACGCGTCGTTTTGGTCGAATGTGTTGTGCGTTGTGCCTCTAAGCAGATACGCTGCCTTTTCCCCGCCCCACGCGTGTATCAGAGCAAGTGAACGCTCGTGCGCGATTACCTCGTCATGTTCGGTAAGAAACGCGATTAGAGGGGACTTGATGTTAGGGGCGAAAGTGACGGCCTTGAACCTGTGCTTTAGAAGAATGCTCACCGGAACAAAGCTCAAGTGCTCTCCCGCGACCTTTACCATGGAATCGTAGGGGCTAACGAGCACAACACCGGCGGCCTTTCTCTGGCTTGCAAGGTAAACGGCAACCCCGGTGCCAAGGCTTCTGCCGACTATAAATATTTTTGTGGGGTCCACGTCGTCCCTTGCAGCGATTGTATCGTAAATCTTTAAGGCATCGGCGTAAAGGTTTTTCTCCGTAGGCTCGCCCGTGCTTTTGCCGTACCCGCGGTAGTTAAAGGCAGCTACCGAATAGCCCGGGAGTTTCTCTGCGTCTGCTGCGAACCAGGTCGAGTCCTCGCCGTTGCCGCCAAAGAATATGAGCACAGGGTGTTTCTTTCCCGGAA
Organism: Deltaproteobacteria bacterium; assembly: GCA_029858205.1. Lineage (NCBI taxonomy): Bacteria > Pseudomonadati > Myxococcota > Myxococcia > Deltaproteobacteria bacterium. The sequence continues at coordinate 3,570 of JAOUFM010000019.1, forward strand.
GCTGCCGTACGAAGTATCCCCTAAGCTCTGCGCCGCTGTCAGCTGTAATCGTAAGCTCTTCGTTAAGCGGGTAGGTCTTTTTTATGTATTCCTCTATTCCAGGCTCTGTGGCGGCGCCCCGGAAAAGAAGCTTCTCCTGCGCAGCGAACACGTAGGAATAGAAGAGAAGCGGTATGCCTACGACTATGGCTGCGATAGTTTCCATCTTCGAGAGTTTCCTTGTAAGGATGCTCATGGCCGTATAAGGACCTTGAGAACGCCTTTCCTTTCCGCGCGTTTTAGCGCTGCGATGCCGTTTTCGAGCGGGTATATGGAGTCTATGAGCGGCGCTACGTTAATGCGCTTTTTTTTTAACGCATCGAGGGCCACATCGAACGGGCCGCAGCGCGAGCCGATTACGGTGATTTCGTCGATGACGAGCTTATTTAAGTCAACAGTGCGTTCTCCGGCAACTGTTGTTTTAAGAATAACCTTGCCGGCCGGTTTTGTCATAGAGAGCGCTGCGTTAATGCCGCTTTTGGAGCCAGTGCAGTCTACTGTGATGTCGAACTTCTCCGTAATTGGCCTTTTGCCGAAAGTAAGCGTCCGTATGCCTGCGTCATTTAGTATCTTGAGTTTTTCAGGATGTTTTCCTATTGCCGTAAGCCTGGCGTCTGTCAGGTTCAAGGCAAGGGCCGTAAGAAGCCCGAGCTTGCCGTCGCCAAGCACTGCCACAGAGTCGTTATTTGAAAGTTTTACTTGCTTGGTTATCTCGAATGCCGCTGCGAGCGGCTCGGTGAAGACCGCTTCTTCATCGGTCACGTTAGATGGCACGATGTGGAGGTTTTCGTTAGGGAGCGTCAGATACTCGGCGAACGCGCCGTTTCTCCCGAGTATGCCAAGTACGCTTCTATTCGGGCAGTGGTTTTTAAATCCAGTGTTACAATAGCCGCACTTGCCGCAGGAGATGTTGATATCTCCGACAACGCGTTTACCGAGAAACGGCGACGAGGTAGGGCCTTCTACCGCGCCGACGAATTCATGGCCCGGTATGCCATTAAAGCCCATATAGCCTTTTTTCAGCTCCAGGTCCGTTGCGCAAACTCCAGCAAGCGTGACGCGCACAAGAGAGGAGCCGCGCCTTGGAGCAGGGCGTTTCAGGTTTGTTTTCAGCGATAGACCGTTTTTATCGAGGTACAGGGCCTGCATGTAGCGGATTATATCATTTAAACGCCCCGAGTGCGCTAAAATTTACTTTTATATGGCGCGCCGTTATAGTATGATATCGGCGCTGGCATGGCAGGCTCTGTGCCGCGCAATCTGACATGAAAAAAATCGTGAAAAAATCCCCGAAAAAGAAGCCCGTCATACTCGTCTCGAACGACGACGGCATAAGGAGCGAGGGCATACAGATGCTCGCAAAAAGCCTTGCCAAGGTCGGCGAGGTTTATGTCGTAGCGCCAGATAGAGAGCGAAGCGCTGCGAGCCATTCCCTTACGCTTCACAGGCCGCTTCGTGTGGATAAAGTCGCTGAACGTCAGTACGCGGTCGACGGCACTCCGACCGACTGCGTTACACTTGCCATAAACGGGGTGCTTCGCTCTCTTAAGAAATCCCCTGACCTGGTCGTCTCCGGCATAAATAAGGGCTGGAACCTCGGCGAGGATATATCGTATTCCGGCACTGTGTCGGCCGCGATGGAAGGCACTCTCATGGGCGTGCCTTCCATTGCCATGTCGCTTGCGACAAGGAAGAACTTCGATTTCCGTTTTGCAGCCTCGCTTGGCGCAAAGCTTGCCAAAGAGATACTCGAGCACGGGCTTCCCGAAGATACCCTTTTGAACGTGAACGTGCCGGTGGTAAAGAGGATAAAGGGAGTACGCATAACGCGGCAAGGTAAACGCGTCTTTGGCGACACGGTAATAGAGAAGACTGACCCGCGCGGACGTAAGTACTATTGGATAGGCGGCGACATGCTCCACTGGGAGGGCGGCGACGACTGCGATTTTGCGGCAATCAAAAAAGGGTATGTGTCCATCACGCCCATACACCTCGACATGACCAACTACGCAGCTGTGAGCGAACTTCAGTACTGGAAGGTGTAAGGGGAGCAGGCGATGTTGGCCCCGGCATAAATGGAAAAAGACCTGTATCAAAGAGCGCGGCGCACGATGGTCGAGGAACAGATCATCAAGCGCGGCGTGAAGCAAAAAGAGGTGCTGGACGCCATGCAGAAGGTCCCGCGCCATTTTTTCGTGGACGAAGCGCTTGTATCCCAGGCGTACTCGGACTTTCCGCTTCCCATAGGAGAGGGGCAGACCATATCGCAGCCCTTCATGGTTGCCATGATGACCGAGGCCCTGATGCTAAAGGGCAATGAAAAGGTGCTGGAAATCGGCACTGGCTCGGGGTATCAGAGCGCGGTTCTATCGCTGGTTGCAGGCAGGGTGTTTTCCATCGAACGTATATCAACGCTTGCCACAAGGGCAAGAAAGACGCTCGATAGGCTCGGGTACTCGAAGGTCATAGTTAAGGTAGATGACGGGACAGTTGGGTGGCCCGAGGAAGCGCCATTTGACGCGATAATAGTTACGGCAGGCTCGCCGCAGATTCCGTCTGATTATTACGGCCAGCTTTCGGAGGGCGGGCGGCTTATAATTCCGGTAGGGGATGAGTTCGTGCAGGAGCTTATGCGCGTTACGAAGAAGGGCAGCGGCTTCGTGACAGAGAAGCTTGGCGGCTGCCGCTTTGTCAAACTTATAGGTAAGAACGGCTGGCATCTAAAGGAGGGCGCATGAAGCTTGTAAGGCGGCTGTACGACTGGGTGCTTTCGTGGGCGCATACGCGCTACGCTACCCTTGCGCTTTTCATTCTTGCATTCATCGAGTCGAGTTTTTTTCCAATTCCGCCTGACATTCTTCTCATAGCCCTTGCCGTGTCCATACCTGCCAAGTCCTTCAGGTACGCGCTCGTGTGCTCGATTGGCTCGGTGCTTGGCGGCATATTCGGATATCTAATCGGCATGTTCCTGATGGAGGCAGTTGGCAACAGCATCGTTGCTGCATACGGGCTTACCTCGCAGTTCGAGTATGTGAGGGATGTGTATGTCCGCTACGACGCATGGGCCGTTGCCATAGCCGGGTTCACCCCTATACCGTACAAGCTCTTTACCATAAGCGCCGGGGCCTTTGGCATCAATTTCCCGGTCTTTGTGCTTATGTCGGTGGTTAGCCGCGCAGCAAGGTTTTTTATCGTCGCCGCGCTCATCTATAAGTTCGGCGCTCCGGTAAAGACATTCATAGAGAAATATTTTAATATACTTACCATAGCGTTTACCGTGCTTCTCATCGGCGGGTTTGTCTTAGTCAAGTACGTTTTCGGATAGCGGCGCTTTGCAGGCTTGTTAACGCGCCTTGTGTCTTATCCGGCTGTTTTTATGACCACATCCAAGCGCACGGCGACATTATTGGCAGCAGTTGTCCTGGCCGCGGCAGTTCTTACCTCCTGCACGCCGCACAGGTTGCGTACCGGCGTGTACCATACCGTCGGGCGCGGCGAAACGCTATGGCGTATTTCCTACACCTACGGCGTTGACATGCAGGACGTGGCCGAATATAACAATATAAAGGACGTGCGTGAGATAAAGACCGGCCAGAGGCTCTATATACCGGGGGTAAAGGGTCTTAAAAAGGTCGAGCCTCTTGCTCCGCCTCCGGAGCCAAAGGTTCAGCCTAAAATCGTCGTTGAAAAAGGGCGCTTTATCTGGCCTGTCAAAGGCAAGCTCCTCTCTGGTTACGGCATGAGGGGCGAGTCCATGCACGAGGGCATAGATATCGGGGGCGAGAGGAATACGCCTATAGTCGCCTCGGCAGCGGGCAAGGTCGTATATTCGAGCGACGGCATGCGCGGGTACGGCAACGTCGTAATCATAGAGCATAAGGGCGGTTTTTTTACCGTGTACTCGCATAACGAAAAGAACCTTGTGGACTCTGGCGACCAGGTAAAGCAGGGGCAGAAGGTCGCTCTCATTGGCGATAGCGGGCGCGCAAGCGCCGTGCACGTGCACTTCGAGATACGCGCGGGCAAAAAGACAAGAAATCCCCTTTTCTTTTTGCCGTGAGTATGCTATAGTAGCTACAGATACCAACTCCTCAGGATTTTCCCTTCAAACAGAATCGGCACAACCGGAAACTCAGCAAGGCTTTTTTATTAACCTTAATAAAAAAGGCAGGGTGCTATGGCAGAATTTTTTCAAGAAGCACACGGCGCTTGCAGCGAAGGCGCGCAGCCTGAAAAACACACAGCCAGTGATTCAATCAAGATATACTTCGAGAGCATAAGAAAACATCCTCTTCTTACGGCAGACGAGGAGAAAAAACTCGCGAGAAAGGTAAAGCGCGGCGACAAGGAGGCCAGGTGCTCGATGATTGTGTCGAACCTGAGGCTTGTCGTGAACATCGCCAAGCGCTACATGAACCGGGGCATGCAGCTCCAGGACCTTATCGAGGAGGGCAACATCGGGCTCATCAGGGCGGTGGAGCGCTTTAGCGCTTCGAAGGGCTGCCGCTTCTCCACCTACGCCACCTACTGGATACGCCAGTCGGTCGAGAGATCCATCATCAACCATGCGCCGGTGGTAAGGCTCCCGATACACCTCACTAACGACATAGCGCGCTTACACAAGATACGCGCCGAGTTCGTGAGGGATAAGGACAGAGAGCCGTCTCTCGTGGAGCTCTCCAAGCGCATGGGCACTAGCGAAAAGTATGTGGATAAGATATCCAAGGTCAATAAGAGGGAAAGTTCCATGGACGCTGTCCTTGGAACGGAGACCGATGAAACGCTATTCGATAGAATTGAGGATACGACCTTCGCCCATCCACTGGATATGCTAAGCGATATAGCCAGGGCGGCCCACATAAAAGAATACATCAGAAGACTTGAAAAGAACGAGCAAGATATTATAAAATTACGTTTCGGGCTCGGCAAGGCCGCGGAGACGTTAGACACTATCGGCAAGAAGTACGGCGTTACGCGGGAGAGGATAAGGCAGATAGAAGCGAGGGCGCTTAAGAAACTAAGAGGTTTTTTCGAGGAACAAAAAATACACTCAATGGAGCATATCTGACACCATGGTAGACACCCTGAAGGCAGCCATCAGAGACGTACCGGATTTCCCGAAGAAAGGAATACTGTTTAAGGACATAACCACACTTTGCAAGGACCCGCTCTCGTTCCAGAGGATGGTGGATTTGATAGCGCACCGCTACCTCGGAAAGAAGATAGACCTTGTGGTGGGAATAGAGGCAAGGGGGTTTGTCGTGGGCGCGGCCCTTGCCTATAAGCTTGGCGCCGGAGTGGTACTTGTAAGAAAGCCAGGCAAGCTGCCATCCAAGACCCACAAGGCGTCATACGCGCTCGAGTACGGCACGGATTCTCTTGAAATTCACCAGGATGCCATCGAGAAGGGGCAAAACGTTATTATCGCCGACGACCTTCTCGCAACCGGAGGCACTGCAAAGGCGGTGGTGGATCTGGTAGAGAAGCTTGGCGGAAAGGTTCACGAGTGCACGTTCATCGTGGAGCTAAACGAACTTAACGGAAGAAGCAAGCTCGCTCCGCATAACGTGTTCTCGCTGATACAGTATTAAAGCGCGATGTCGTTGCTGGCGAGGGTTTTTGAGATAAAGGATTTTGAGCGACCCGCTGATGGCGCTCCCGTGCGTTCCGTTGTTTCCGAGAACGGAGCCTCCGTGTCCATTGTCTGGCATGTTAAGCCCGGGCAGGAAGTTGCGGCGCACGTGCATCCGGCCGGCCAGGATGTCTGGACGGTCATAGAGGGAGAGGCCGAGTACTATCTTGGCAGCGGCGAGACAGTAGCCATAAGAAAAGGCCAGGTAGCGGTTGCAAGGCCCGGCGAGGTGCACGGCGCGTTTAACAGAGGCAATACGCCGTTCGTCTTCGTGTCGGTGGTATCTCCGTCAGCGGCCGGGTATGTTGCGGCAGAAAAATAGTTATGCTAAATAATTGATTTATCGCCTTGCCGGGCAAACGGTTGCCCGGCAAGGCGTTTGTTATTTCAGGGGTTACATCTTTTCCGGGGCTAAGACGCCAAGGAGCGTAAGACCGTTCTTCGCTACCGTTGCGATTGCGCGGCAAAGCGCGAGACGGGCAAGGCTTAGTTCCTTATCCTCGGTTACAACACGGTTCTTGTTATAGTAGGGATGGAATAGGGAAGCAAGCTCCTGCAGATAGAACGTAATGCGGTGCGGCTCCATGTCGAGGGCGCTTTTGGCGACAGTTTCCTCGAAGGCCGCAAGATGTTTTATAATGTCGAGTTCGTCCTTTGTATCGAGCTTACCAAGCAGCTCTCCTGACAGTGGAGGCTTTGGCGCCTCGAGGCCGCTTTCCTTTGCAAATGTAATTATGCTGTGGATTCTCGCATGGCAGTACTGCACATAGAAGACCGGGTTCTCAGGGGCCTGCTTTTTCGCGAGTTCTAAGTCGAAGTCCAAGTGCGCATCGCTTCTACGCATGAGAAAGAAGTAGCGCGTTGCGTCCATTCCAACTTCATCAATGACCTCTTTTAAAGTGACGAACTCGCCCTCGCGCTTACCCATGGCAACGGGCTCGCCGTTTCTTAAAAGCGCGACGAGCTGAATGAAGATAATTTTTAGTTTGGAATCGTCTAAGCCAAGCGCCTTGAGAGAGGCCCGTACGCGCGCCTCGTAGCCGTGGTGGTCGGCGCCCCAGACGTCGATAATGGAATCAAAGCCGTCGTCAACTTTCTTTTTATGGTAAGCAACGTCGGTTGCGAAGTACGTCAATTCTCCGCCTGACTTCTCTAGCACTCTGTCCTTATCGTCGCCAAGCTGCTTGGACTTGAACCACTTTGCGCCGTTTTGTTCGTATACAAAGCCTTTTTCCTCGAGCGCGTCGAGGCCTTTTTTGACAAGCCCGGTCTCGAAGATGTCTCGCCGCTCGCTTGTCCATACGTCGAAGGAGACGCCGAAGCTTTCGAGGTCTGTCTTGATGCGTTTTAGCATCTCGTCGCAGGCAAAGTCTTCGTAGGATTCTTTCGCTCCCGCTGTCTTATACGCTGCCGCGATTTCGTCCACATACGCGCCCTTATACCCGTCTTCGGGCAAGGGGGTGCCTTCGGCCTTTGCCCTGACACTTTCGCCAAGTGTTTGTATCTGGCGGCCGCGGTCGTTTATGTAGTATTCTTTTTTGACGTCGAACCCGGCTGCCTTCATTATGTTTGCGAGCGCGTCGCCAACTGCCGCGCCCCTGCCGTGTCCTATGTGAAGGGGGCCCGTGGGGTTGGCGCTTACGAACTCGAGAAGGACTTTTTTACCCTTGCCGGCGTCGGTCTTGCCAAAGGCATTGCCTTTCTCTATTATCTCGCCAAGGAGCTCGTGCCAGTACGATTTCTTTAGAAATACGTTTACAAACCCGGGCCCGGCGATTTCGCATTTGGAGACAAGAGGGGAGGTCTCGATTCTTTTTTTAATCGCTGCTGCTACGTCACGCGGGGATTTTTTTTCCGTTGGGGCAAGAAGCATGGCGATGTTAGTTGAGTAATCGCCGTGTTCCTCTCTTTTGGGCTTCTCGACGTGTACGGGCTTGGTTTCCTTTAGCTCTCCGGCTTTTACGGCCTCTTCGAGCGCTGCCTCGATTATCTTTGCTATGTCAGTTCTCACTTCTTTTTCTCTGATATCATGGAATAGCACTCGGGGCGGCGGTCTTTTAGAAATACCCATTCGTTCCTTATCGCGCCGATTATAGATGTGTCTATGTTCGCAATCACTACACCTTCGGAAGAGCCAGCCGGTTTGACGATGAACTCGCCGTCCGGGCCTGCGCAAAAGCTCGAGCCGTAGAAGCTTTGCTCTGCCTCAGCGCCTACTCTGTTGACCCTGAATACAAAGCAGCCGTTTGCGTGAGCTGCGGCCATCGCGGCGCGCTCCCACTTTGGTATAGAGTGTTTGAAGGCCGAGGCCGTTGGGACGAATATGATTTCCGCGCCTTTTAGCGCCAGCACCCTGAACGCCTCAGGAAAGAATATGTCCCAGCAAAGGAGCACGCCTACTGTGCCAGCCGGAGTGTTAAATACCGGGAACCCCAGGTCTCCCGGCATGAAATAAGTTTTTTCCTCCCAGAGCGGCAGCGCAGGCACATGGACTTTTCTGTACTTGCCGATTATATCGCCGTCCGGGCCGATTGTGAATGCCGTGCTAAAGCGCCTTGCTCCGTCCTGTTCGAATATCGGCGCGATTATGGTTATTCGCTCGCTAAGCGCCAGGGCCTTGAGGGCCTTTAGCGTCGGGCCGTTTTCGTCCTCGGCAAGAGCGAAGTCCGCTTCGTTTATTTTCGAGGGGAACCATCTGGTGGAGAACATCTGCGGCAGGCAGGCTATGACCGCGCCTTCCTTCTTTGCGAGCTTTATAAGCTCCAGGGAACGCTCTACCGTTTCTTCCTTTGTCCTTGAAGGCGTTACCTGTATGCCTGCGGCTTTTATTATATTACCCATTGTGAGAGTGTATGTCCGGTCTTATGCAGCGAAAAGCGGATACGCGGCGAACCGCTGCAATTTGTTTTGGCAGGCGAAGGGCAGGACAAGACCGCGCTACTTCCTTTCCTCTGGACGCTTGTAGAGCACCTCGGTTTTCCCTATCATGCCGAGTTGTTCTCTGGCAGTGAGCGCAATGTAGCGTTTGTCTTTTTTCAGGAGTTCTATCTCCACGGAGAGCGCGGCGTTCTCTTTTTCGAGAGATTCCTTTTGCGCCTGTATCTTGTCTCTTTCTTTTCTGAACTTGAGAAGATCTAAGAGCCCGTTGTCGCCAAGGGCGGCGTAGCCAAGGACGCACCCTATGAGGGCGGCAAAAACAGCATAGGCTTGTTTTTTGGCAAACGGAAGCTTCACACTGTAATAGGTATCAAACTTGGCTGTATTTGTCAATATAATTAATAACTTTGCCGCGCTTGACAGCCGTTCTTTCGGTGCTATGTTCTATAAAATCCCTTAAGGAGGCAGTTATGAGAAAAAATATTCTCCATATCCTGACAGTTGTTGCGCTTATCATCATGCTTGGAGGAGCGCTAAGCGTATCGTACTCCGATGATAAGTCTTATCGCGGCGGCGATGGCATGATGATGAAGGACGGCAAAAAAGACGGCATGATGATGCGCGGCGAACATAAGGGAATGGTTCGCGACATGATGATAATGCTTCGCGACACAATGACGATAGTAAAAGGCTTGAACCATACTCCCACAGACAAGGAAAAGGAAGAGCTCTCGAAGATGATAGAAAAGATGGATGAGATGATAAAGAAAAACGAGGAGATGATGAAGGCCTGGGAAGAAAAGAAAAAAGACGGCGCAAAGGACACCAAGAAGAAAAAGTAGTCTCTACTTTTTGCTTGTCCGGCCCGGTGGTCGTTTTGTAAACGACGCCTCGTAGGCTGCGGCGAGTTTCGCGGTCACGGGGCCGGGAAGGCCTTTGCCGACCTTTTTACCGTCTACGCGCGTGACAGGCAGTATGCCGGTTATCGAATTTGTAAGAAATACCTCGTCCGCATCGAGCAGTTCTTTTCGCGTAAAGGTCTTTTCCTTTACGCGAAACCCTGCTGCCATGGCGACCTTTAGCACATGAGCCCGTGTCACTCCGGGAAGTATTGCGTATGAAACGCCGGACTCACGGGTTTGAAGCATGGGGGTGATGAGCGTGTTGTCTTTTACAATAAAAACATTCGACGCGCTTGCCTCGAGCACGCGGCCTTTTGGCGTAATATATATCGCGTCGTACGCCTTGTGCCTTGCGGCATAAGCCTTTGCGAGCACGCTTGGAAGGTAGTTAAGCGTCTTAAGATGGGCGAGGGCGCGGATAGCGCCCGTATATCCGACAGTGCTTACTCCTGAGGAATATAGCGCTGAGGCCTTTTTATAGTCCAGCCCGGTTGCGGTTATTATGATGACCGGTTTTGTTTTTACCGGCGGCAGGTGAGAGGGGCCGCCTCCTCCGCGCTCGACGATTATTTTTATCTTTGCGCAGCCTCGTGTGAGCCTGTTTAATTCTATCAATTGATATATCCGGCTTTCAAACGTGTGCAAATTACAGCCCCGTATTCCAAGTTCCTTTAGCGAAGCGCCGAGGCGTTGAATGTGCGCTTTCAATAGACGCACTGTGCCGTCCTTATAGAGAATGGTTTCGAAGGCGCCATCGCCGTAGGCAAGCCCTCTATCCGATACGCCGATAACCGCTTTGCCGATATCCGCGAAGCGGCCGTTTATGTGCGCCTGTTCCTTCATTTGCTCTCCAGGGTAATAGAGGCAGCGGCCTTTAGAAAGTCCTTTGCCTTTATTCCTGTTTCGTCGAATTCGCGCTCAGGGTTAGAGTCGGCCACTATGCCGCTTCCTATACCAAGCGTGACGGCATTGTCCTTTACAACTGCCGTGCGTATTGCCATCGCAAGATCCATGTCTCCGTTTAGCCCTATCCATCCGAGCGCCCCGGTATAGAGGCCGCGTTTTTTTCCTTCTATCTCGTCTATTATTTCCGTTGCCCTGCGCTTGGGGGTGCCGGTAACGGAGCCGCCGGGGAATATCTCCTTTAGCGCGCCGAAGGCATTGATGCCTGAGAGAAGCTTGCCGCTAACCGTCGAGACCATGTGGTGGAGGTTTGGGTAGGTCTCGACCCTTTTGAACCCGTCGACGCTGACGCTTCCTGTTACCGAAACGCGGCCTATGTCGCTTCTAGACAGATCCACTATCATCACGTGCTCGGCGTTCTCCTTTGGGTCGTGTTTTAGTTCCTCTATAAGGGCCTTGTCCGCTTCTTTATCTGCGGCGCGTTTACGCGTGCCCTTTATGGGCTCGGTTGAGATTTCGTGGCCGCGTATGGAGAGAAATCTCTCCGGCGTGTTCGCGATTATCTGGAACGAAGAAAAGTCCATGTATGACGGGAAGCGAGAGGGGTAGTTATCGGCCATTGCGCGAAAAAAACAGTACGGGTCGCCGGAAAACGGCATGGAGAGAAACCGCGCGATGTTTATCTGGTATACGTCGCCGGCCGTGATGTAGGCCTTGGCCCTGTTTACGGCTTCTATGTATTCCTCCTTTGACATCGAGGATGAGGACTCTATGCCTTCGGTTGCCCGCTGAAAGCGGCACGCAGAGGCCCCGGGATCACTTGTCTCAGCGCCTTTTAGGGTATTACGAACGATTGCTGCGGCGTTAAGGCCTTCCGGCACATCGAAGGACGCTATGTGGGCCGAACCTTCCGTATGGTCGTAGACATAGAAGGCAGAATAAAAAGAGAGAGAGGCAAGCGGTATGTCCGAAGGCGCGGCGTTGGTTTTAGCTGTTTTCCACGCTACGTCCTTTAAATCGTACGAAAAATATCCGACTGCGGCCGGAGTAAAGGGAAATGCAGCGCCGGGGACAGGGCTGTGCCTGATGTCGGCGAAGTACGAACCGAGGAAATCGAACGGGTCTTCGAAACGCTCGGTCTTTGGCCTTCCCTGGTAGGGCACGATGACAGCGCCGCTTGTGTTCATATCGATTGTAAGAAATGGCGCCGCGCCTACAACCGTATGTCTCGAACCGGCGAAATGCGAGCCCGAGAGCACAAACGGACGCTTAAGCCCGCGCAGCGCCTCGAAGGCCGTTACCGGGGATATTGTCGTTTTTTCTACAGCCATGGCATTAGCTTATAACCTTTTCCGCATACGGTCAAGGCGCGAGTTTCTTGTCTATACAAAACATGCCGGATGTATTATAATATCACTGTTTGTACCAATATCTAAAAAAACGGAGGTTCTATGAAGAGAATAGTCCTTGCAGTGACGGCAGCGGCGCTCTTTATGTGTTTTTCGGCCTCGAACGCCGACGCGCTCGTGGATTTCAAAGTAGAGGGCAGGTACTGGTTTACAACCCTCGACAGCAACGTCAAGATATCCGATACAAACGTCCTCGGAACCGATATAAACCTAGTAGACGACCTCGGATTGGATGAGAAGAAGGGCTTCCCAGAGGCGCGCATACTTCTCGGGATCGGGAGCCATAAAGTAAGGTATGCGTTCACGCCGCTTTCCTGGGACGGTAAAAAGAACATAACCGAGACCATAAAATTCGGAGGAAAGACATATACCTTAGGCAATCTCGTAAAGACCAGTCTTGACATGGACTATCACAGGCTCGGTTACGAGTACGACTTCATAGACCTTCTCTCAAATAAGGTCGGCGTAATAATCGAGGCAAAGTACCTTGACTTCGACGTCTCCCTTAGCGAGAGCCTTACCGGCAAAAAGGAAAGCGGTTCTTTCGGTCTTCCTATCCCTGCCGTCGGAGTAACAGGACAGGTGGGGCTGCCGATGCTCTTTAACATAAGCGCCGAGGTCACCGGCATGAGCTTTGGAAGCTACGGCAAGGTCATAGACGCGGAGGCGGCGGTTAACTTTAATCCCATTCCGCTCTTTACCGTGTCAGCCGGTTACCGCATCTTCAAGCTAGAGCTCGAGGCCGACAGCGGCCTTAATAAGGACAGCGCGGATCTTAACATAAAGGGGCCGTTCGTGCTCGTAAGGTTTGGTTTCTAATATCGGTGTAAGGGAAGATTTTCGGAGTGGAAACGGCGCACAACAGCAAAGGGCATGTCCTTATAGTCGACGACAATGCCGAGAACCGCGACCTGCTTTTTGCAAAGCTCTCGGTCGACGGCTACGACGTCTCTACCGCGATAAACGGCGTCGACGCGCTTGAGAAGGTAAAGAGCCGCCATCCCGACATCATACTCATGGACGTCATGATGCCGGTGATGGACGGCTACGAGACCTGCCGCCGCTTAAAGGAAGACGAGTCAACTGCCTATATACCGATAGTGCTTCTTACTGCCAAGGGAGAGCTCGAGGACAAGGTCATGGGGCTCGAGGTCGGGGCCGAGGATTACCTTGTAAAGCCATATAGCGTCATCGAAGTGTCGGCGCGCGTTAAGTCTCTTCTTCGCATGAGAGCGCTGCAGGCAAAACTCACTAACACCGAAAAGATGGCCGCTCTCGGAGAGATGGTCGACGGCATAGCGCACGAGCTTAGAAACCCGCTTGTTACAATCGGAGGAATGGCGCGCCGCCTCTACGACAACGAGACCGATGAATCTCATAAGAAGTACTTAAAGACCATACTTGGCTCGGTCGAGCGCATGGAGCGAATGGCAAAGCGCGTAGACGAATATAAGGGCATACTCGTATCGCATTTTCAGGCAGGGAATTTAAATGACACGGTTACGAAGGCCGTGGACGAGGCAAGGCAGCTTGCATCCGGCAAGGATATAAATTTCACTGTTGAACTGATGTCTGTTTCGCCGCCCGTCAAGATGGACTCAGCGCATATAAAGCTCGCCGTACTAAGCGTTATAGAGAACGCTGTAGAGGCGATAGAGAAGAAAGGTAAAATAGAGGTCGGTACCGTTCAGGACGGCAGTGTCGTGACTGTAACGGTAAAGGACAACGGCATAGGTATCGAACCAGAAGAGCTTCGCTCTATATTCAATCCGTTCCAGACTTCCAAGATGACAGGGGCAGGGATGGGGCTTACGATAGCCTACAGGATAGTGCAGGACCACAAGGGCTCTATCGACATCAAGAGCGAGCCGGGCAGGGGCACGGAAGTCAGCATATCCATTCCAAGGGGAACGCTTAGGTAGGGCGCTTCTTTTTGTCTTCGTAATACGATCAGTTGGCCAGTGGAAAACCAGGCGCGTGAGATGCGTATCTCACGCGCTTTTTACGTTATTTCTGCCTGTCTCTTTGGCCTTATAAAGCGCCTCGTCGGCCTGTCTTATGAGGTCAAGACCAAGCCTCGCGTCATCCGGGAAAGTGGCAACGCCGAGGCTGATGGTAACTTTTTCCCCTGGTGCGTCGTCGTTGAATGTTATCGTCGAAGCCTCGACATCGGCCCTTATCCTCTCGGCAAGCTCCATGGCATGGGACTTCTCGGTCTCGGCAAGTATTACGGCAAACTCTTCGCCGCCGTACCTGGCCAAGAGGTCGCTTGAACGTATGGAGTTTCTTATGCTGTTGGCAACGGTTTTTAACGCTATATCACCGTTAAGATGTCCGTAGGTGTCGTTATAACGCTTGAAGTGGTCCACGTCCATGAGGATTATTGAAAAGGTCTTGTGGTATCTGGCGGACCGCATTATCTCTTCTTCGAGCTTAAGGTAAAAATGACGGTGGTTGAAGGCGCCTGTGAGCCCGTCTGTAATGGAGAGCTTCTCGAGTTGTTTGTTTAAAAGGTGCATCTCTTCTGTGCGCGCCTTGAGCTTCTCGGCCATTGAGTTGAACTCGTCGACAAGCTGGTTTATCTCGAGCCCGCCCCTTATGTTTATCCTGTGGTCGAGGTCGCCTGAGCCGATAATGCTTGCTGCCTTCTGCAGTTCGTTTATCGGTTTTATGCTTACTCTAAAGACGAATATTGCACACAGTATTAGCGACACAATGGTGATTACGATGCCCGCAACTATGGTCTTGAAGGTCATATCGCTGATGGCTTTGTCATATTCCTTCAAGGATACGGTAACGGATATCGCGCCGTTTACGTCACCTACCGTGCCGGTGTGGCAGCCAAGGCATTCTTTGGTTACGACAAACGGTTTTACGAAGCGTGCAGAGCGTGTGCCGTCGCGGTGCTCTATTATTTTTTGTATTTCCTTGCCTGTAAGCCCCTCGGCGTCAAGTTCGTCCGTAACCCCTTCGTCGGCCTCAGCGCCGTATTGCTTATCTATGCCGGGGCCGTGTATTATGCGGATTTCCTCTATGTCATCGCTGTCTTTTGCGAGGTTTTGGACTATCGCCCTGTTGCCGGCCCTTCCACCGCCGTTTACCATAGAGGCATGAAGGGCCTCGAAGGTCATGTGTGTGGTATGTTCGGCCTCGTCAACGCCTATCTCTGCGATGAGCTTTTGCTCGCGTGAAATGGTGTAGTACGTTGTCACCGATATGCCCAGTATCATGAACAGGGCTATCAGAGAAAGAAGTTTATGGGAGTATCTTGTCTTCATTATCAAAGGTTCATACAGCTGTATTGGTTTTTCTTCTGATGATTGTGTCATGCCCGAATTCCGCGTTGTTTGTGTCAGGATAATCGATATTATAGTGCAAGCCGCGGCTTTCCTTTCTCTGCATAGCCGATTTTATTATTATTTCCGCTACGGTGGCTATATTACGAAGTTCTATTAAATCAGAAGTTACTGTAAAATGCCAGTAGTAATCGTTTATCTCGTCTCCTAGAAGCTCTATCCTCGAAAGCGCCATTTCGAGCCTCTTCGCAGACCTTACGATGCCTACGTAATTCCACATCAGGCGCCGTATCTCGTCCCAGTTCTGGCTTATGACAACGGCCTCGTTACTGACGCGGGCCTCTCCGCTTTTCCACTCGGGCAGTTCGGGCAGGGCGGCGTTGGCCGTGTCTTTTATCAGGCGAGAGGAGTCTATGGCGGCCCTTTTTGCAAATACCAGGCTTTCAAGAAGCGAGTTCGATGCAAGGCGGTTTGCGCCGTGCAGCCCCGTGTGCGCGCTCTCGCCGATGCAGTAGAGACGCTTTATGTTGGTCCTGCCGTCTTTGTCGGTTCTTACGCCGCCGCAGGTATAGTGCGCGGCAGGAACAACCGGGATGGGCTCCTTTGTGAGGTCAAAGCCGAACTCGAGGCATTTTTTGTGTATGTTGGGGAAACGTTCAATTATGAAGGTTTTGTCCTTGGCGCTTATGTCGAGGTACACGCAGTCGTCGCCGCTTTTTTTGAGCTCGTGGTCTATGGCCCTTGCCACTATGTCGCGGGGAGCAAGGTCTGCCATTGGGTGGTATTGTTTCATGAACGGTTCGCCGTTTTTAAGTTTTAAGACAGCGCCTTCGCCCCTTAATGCCTCGGATATGAGAAAGCTCTTTGCCTTTGAATGATAGAGGCATGTGGGGTGAAACTGTATGAACTCCATGTTCCTTATCTCGGCTCCGGCGCGAAAGGCCATGGCTATGCCGTCGCCGGTAGATATATCGGGGTTACTGGTGTAGAGATATACCTTGCCCGCGCCGCCCGAGGCGATAATCGTAGCCTTGGCCGCAAAGGTGTGTATCTCGCCGTTTTTTTTATCGAGCACGTACGCGCCCCAGACCGCCTCTTCTTCGCCTTTGCCGATGAATTTGGTATGGGTTATGAGGTCAACTGCTATGTGTTCCTCTAAGAGCGTTATATTCTTATTTGCCTTCACTGCGCTTATAAGGGCGTTCTCTATTTCCTGGCCAGTGAGGTCTCCGGCATGCACGATGCGGCGCTGCGAGTGGCCGCCTTCCTTGCCAAGGTCGAGTTCCATGTGCCCGCTTCTGAGGGTGGAGCTAAAACGCACGCCTATCTCGATAAGGTCGTGTATCATCTCAGGACCGTCCCGTACTACCATTTCGACGATATCAGGGTCTGATAATCCTAAGCCAGTTGCAAGGGTATCTTTTATATGGGATTCGAAGCTGTCGTCCTTGGAAAGCACGGAGGCTATGCCGCCCTGGGCATAGTAAGTGGCCGAATCCTTGCTGCCGCGTTTGGTTATCAGAGTTACGTTCCCGGTTTCGGCAGCCTTTAGCGCGAAGGTAAGGCCAGCGATGCCGCTGCCTATGACGAGAAAATCGGAAGAATGTACCAAAAAGCAACTCCTGTTTAAGGCATAGTGCCGTGATAATTGTTGTATTTTTATAGCGTAAGGCATAACATGGCGTTTTGTCAAGGCGATTATATCAAAAATAGCTTGCCCGCCGGCTGATTCCAATATATAATTATAATTAATTATAGGGGCATGGACGGTTTCGTATCTTTATGTTCAAAACCATAAAATATTGCATGTTGCCGAGGTTCTTTGCGTTCGTGTTGCCGTTTGTTGCGGCGGCAGCGTTTGTTTTGCTGCCGTCTGTTTCCGCAGCGGATTTCTACATTTACACCGATGAAAACGGCGCGCGTCATATAACCGACGCCCCTACGTCCACAAAGTATGTCCTGTTTATGAGCGAGACAGGAGAGATGTACATTAAAAAGAACGGCGCTCTCGTTTCGATAGAATCAATCATAAGAAATGTGGCCAAACGCCACGAAATGGACCCGAGCCTTATAAAGGCCGTCATAAAAGTGGAGAGCGACTTCGATAAGGCGGCCATAAGCAGGGTAGGGGCCAGGGGGCTGATGCAACTCATGCCCGAGACGGCAAAGAGGTACGGGGTAAAGAACATACACGACCCCTACGAGAACATCAACGGCGGCGTGCGCTACCTAAAGGCGCTTATGGCGAAGTTCGATAACAGCCTGGACCTTAGCCTTGCCGCGTACAATGCCGGGGAAACCGCAGTGCTTAAATACAAAGACATTCCGCCCTACAAGGAGACAAAGGACTTCGTGAAAAAAGTGCTTAAATACCATTCCTTGTACAAAGCGAACACGTACTGAGATTGTGACCGAAGAATGACAAAAAATCCGGCTAAAGAATTCCTTACGCTGCCAAATCTTATTTCTCTTTTCAGAATAGCTGCTACTCCGGTAATCGTCATCATGCTCATAGACCCGGACAAGGGAGCGTCCTTTATAGCCACGCTCATATTCCTTGTCGTATGTCTTACAGATTGGCTAGACGGGTTTCTGGCAAGGAGGCTTAAGTCTGTTACGTCGCTTGGCAAATTCCTTGACCCTTTGGCCGACAAGATACTGATAGTCTCTGTTCTCGTCATGCTTGTCGAGCTCGACAGGGTGCCTGCGTGGATAGTGGCCGCCATACTGGCAAGGGAGTTCGCGGTTACGGGGCTGCGCTCGGTTGCAGTCGATTCCGGCATCGTCATACAGGCAAGTCCGCTCGGGAAGCTAAAGACGGTAACGCAGATAGCAGGGATAGCGCCGCTTGTGCTGCACTATAAATATTTTGGCATAGATTTTCACGCAGCCGGCACGGTCATATTGTGGTTTGCGCTTGTGTTTACGCTATGGTCGGGGATCGATTATTTCGTCAAGTTCTTTCGCTCCGGGGAAAAGGCCGCCTGAAAGACCGCTTGGCGGACAAATATGAAGGACAGTACTGTCTATGCTGATAATGTTTTGCTATGACGGCTCCACACAGTCCAAAAACGCTCTTGATACGGCCCTTGAGCTTTTCAAGGGCGCCGGTGTGGCTGTAATGCTTTTTCACGTGATAGAGGGCTCCATGGGCTCCAGTAGCGAGAGCGAAGGGCTCTTTAAGGAAACCCTTGCCGAGCGCCGCAAAATGATGGACGCCGTAGGAACAGAACTAACCTCTAAGGGCATAGAGGTGGATATCATCATAGCGCAGGGAGACCCGCGGACGATGATAAGCGAGGCATGCGAGAGAAAGCGTCCGGATGTCGTCGTTGTTGGAAAAAGAGGGCTTGGCACTGTGCAGGGCATAATGCTCGGGAGCGTCAGCGCGTACCTTACCAGACACCTTACGTGCGCGCCGTTGATGATAATTTAAGGATTGTCTCTTGCAGTACAGCTTTAGAACGGAGAAACAGGCATAAATGCGTTTTGTCGATCTTTTTAAAGTTCAGTCCCCCGAGATACGGGCGCTCCATTTTACGTGGATAGCGTTCTTTATCTGTTTCTTTACGTGGTTCAACATGGCCCCGCTTGCCACCACCATGGTAAAGGAATCCGGCGGCTGGTTGACCTTCAAGGATATCAAGCTTCTTACCGTGTGTAACGTCGCGCTCGCTATCCCCGCGCGTATCTTCATCGGTATGCTCCACGACAAATACGGCCCGCGAAGGTGCTACACAGCGCTCATGGTGCTCATGGCCATTCCGTGCATTGTTTTCGCTTTTGGCGACACCAAGGCGCAGCTCGTTATCGCCCGTCTCTTTCTCGGGCTTATAGGCGCTTCGTTTAGCATAGGCATACACATGACCGCGCTCTGGTTTAAGCCGAAGGACATCGGGTTTGCAGAGGGTATTTACGGAGGGTGGGGCAACTTCGGCGCAGCAGGGGCGGCAATGATTATTCCGTGGATTGCCATTTCATTTTTCGGCGGCCCTGATGGCTGGAGGTACGCCATGGCAGCCAACGCTATGGTCCTGATGGCGTACGGCATAGTGTACTACTTCGTGGTCACCGACGGCCCTGATACCGTAAAATACAACGTTACGCGCCAGACCCTGGCAATGGAGGTCGGCACGCGCGCTGATATGATAAAGCTCATAGCCGTTACCGTGCCGCTCTTTGGCATACTGGCGGTTGTCGTATGGAAGATATACCGCGGCGGTTTTATCGGGGCCGGCGGCTCAATTGTTGCGTACGGCGTCATAATAGCCGTAATAATTTACCAGATAATACAGATAATCCGCGTAAACAGGCCTATCCTAGATAAAGGCGTGCCAGAGGACGACAAGTATCCTTTTGGCAGCGTCATTGCGCTTAACTCAGCCTACTTCGTGACCTTCGGAGCCGAACTTGCGGTAGTGTCCATGCTGCCGGCATTCTTCGAAACCACGTGGGCTCTATCTCCGGCAAAGGCCGGACTCATAGCGTCGAGCTTTGCCTTTCTTAACATCATTGCAAGGCCGCTTGGCGGATATCTCTCCGACAGGTTTGCCGACAGAAGGCTCGTACTGGTGGTCTTCATGTTCGGCATTGCCTTCGGCTTCTTCCTGATGGGGCTGATAACCGAGGCATGGCCGATAATAATGGCAACAGCGGCAATGATATTCTGTTCGTTCTTTGTCCAGGGCGGCTCAGGCGCGACATTCGCCATGGTGCCCATGGTAAAACGCCGGCTGACAGGACAGATATCTGGCATGGTAGGCGCTTACGGCATAGTGGGGGCCGTTGTTTTTACTGTTGTATATGCTAGCGCCGAAACGGCAAACCAGTTCTTCTTTCTAATATCAGGGGCAGCGTGTTTAAGCTTCGTCATCTGCATGCTTATGCTCAAAGAACCGCACGGCTCGTTTGCCGACGAGTACCATCTGTCGTCGGTTGATAAGGAAATAAGGCGCCATAATAACACTGTTAAAAAAGGAAATGGCTAAGCCGTTTGCCCTCACGATGCACACACCTGCTAAATACGATGCCACAGTCCATGCGCCGCCCTTTAAGGACGCTCTTATTATCTTCGGAGTGCTGTGCGCAGGGCTCATAGCCGATAACGTATTTCCCGTCTGGGGCCAGGTTGGGGCAGGGGCGGCGGCATGGGGAGCTCTGATATATTACTATTTAAGAAGGGCCGACCGGGGGGCGCAGATATTACTTTCAACGTGTCTTGTGCTTGCGTTTCTCGGAGAGGTGTTTTTCTCCCTTGTCTGGCATTTATACGATTACCGTTTCTTTAATATCCCGCACTACGTGCCGCCCGGGCATGTGCTGGTATTTCTTCTCGGATGCGCAATTGCGCCGCATATGCCAAGGTACACAACCCCGCTTGTCGTAGCGTTATCTGCGCCGTACGTAATACTTGGCGCTATTCTAGGCTTCGACGAGCTCGGCATAATACTTTTTATTCTCTTTATAGCGTGCCTCCTTGCAGGCCCTGACAGACGCTTTTATTCGACGATGTTCATGCTCTGCATGGCCCTCGAGGTAGCGGGCACGGCACTTGGCAACTGGACATGGAGGCCTGAGGTGCCGCTCTGGAGCTTAGAGAACACCAACCCGCCGCTTGCAGCAGGAACGCTCTACTGCCTTCTTGATTTCCTTACAATGCGGCTTGGCACGGCCATGGTGCCGTTTAAATCTTCTCTTAGATCAAGGCTTGCTTCTGCTTATGATTACGCGGCAGGGCTTGTCGGCGCCAAGGCCCCTGACGTTGATTTAAACGCCTCAGATTGATACTTTGCGGTCTCTTGCCAACCTGATTTTTCCTGCTATATTCTTTGTGTAGCCGATAATAATTCAAATACCGGTAGCGCGCTGCAACACGACCTTCCATCAATGACAGCGTTGAAAGGGGTGTTGTAATGAGCGCAATAGCAATAAGAAGAAACGTCTGCATAGTAAGGTGGAGCACAAAGGACGGCGTGTTAACGGACTCAAAACCGTATGATTCCTTCGAAGATGCCTGGAACGAGAGAGAGGAGCTTCTTTTGGCAGGCCTTGATGTTAAGATAGAGCCGTATACGGCTGAGGATAGTAAGGATTAGTTCGCTAAGGTAGAAGGCAGCAAGAGAAGGCGCATTGGCGGATAGAGGTATTATGCGCCTGCGGCCCCTTTATATGGGTGCTGCAGGCGCTTTTTTATGACGCGGCCGGGGTGGGGAAAAACACTTGAAAAAAACAGCCGCATACTGTAAAGTATTTCGATAAGGTCACGCACCTAACGCCCCCGTAGCTCAGATGGATAGAGCAACGGATTCCTAATCCGTGTGCCGGACGTTCGAATCGTCTCGGGGGCGCCACG
>JAOUFM010000020.1 GCA_029858205.1 Deltaproteobacteria bacterium
CCTTCACGAGGCGCTTGTGCACGGCGGGCATGCAAACGACTGCAAGGTGGTGCTCAAATATATCGATTCCGAAGACATCGAGAAAAAGAACGCCGAGCACTTTCTCTTGGGCGTGGACGCGCTCCTTGTGCCCGGAGGGTTCGGGAGCCGCGGCATAGAGGGCAAGATCGCGGCCATAAAGTACGCAAGGGAGAAGAAGATGCCGTTCTTTGGCATATGCCTTGGCATGCAGATGGCGGTTGTGGAGGTTGCGAGGCATCTTGCCTCGCTAAACGGCGCAAACAGCTTCGAGTTTGATTCCGAGACAAAATACCCGGTAATAGACCTTATGGAATCGCAGCGCGGAGTGGACTTTAAGGGCGCGACCATGCGCCTTGGCGCGTATCCGTGCGTTCTAAAGAAGGGCTCGCACGCGCACAGGGCCTACGGCTCAACCGACATATCCGAGCGCCACAGGCACCGCTACGAGGTAAATAACTCGTATAGAAAGAAGCTCGAGAAGGCCGGCCTTAGCTTTACAGGTCTTAGCCCGGATGGAAGCCTTGTTGAAATTGTCGAGTACGCCAATCATCCGTGGTTCCTTGGCTGCCAGTTCCACCCTGAGTTCAAGAGCCGCCCGGTTACGCCGCATCCGCTTTTTAGGGAATTCGTTAAGGCAGCGCTCAAGGAAAAGGCAAGCGGCAAGGCAAGGAAGAGGAGTGCTTCCAAGAAGGCAGTCCGGAAAAAGGCTGTTAAGAAAACGGCAAAAACGAAAAAGAAAAGGTAGTATATATAATGGTGCCAAGAAAAATAGAAATCGGCAACGCCTCGGTCGGAGGCGGCAAGGGGCCGCTGCTCTTTATAGCAGGCCCTTGCGTCATAGAGGATGAGAAGACGACCCTAAAAACGTTAGAAGGGCTTCTCGATATAACCGAGAGGCTCGGCGTAGGGTTCGTGTTCAAGGCGTCTTACGACAAGGCCAACAGAACCTCCATTGATTCGTACCGCGGCCCCGGGCTTAAAAAGGGGCTAAAGCTATTCGAGAAAATAAAGAAGCGCTATGATGTCGCCGTTCTTACGGACGTGCATTCCGTGGAAGAAGCAAGGGAGGCGGGCAAGGTTGTTGACGCGCTCCAAATCCCGGCATTCCTTTGCCGCCAGACCGATCTGCTTGTGGCAGCAGGAAAGACGAAAAAGCCCGTGAATATCAAGAAGGGGCAGTTCATGAACCCGGCCTCCATGGCAGAGGCAGTAAGAAAGGTCGAGAGCACGGGTAATAAGAATGTCTTTCTTACCGAGCGGGGAGTAAGCTTTGGGTATAGTAACCTTGTGGTGGACTTTCGCTCGATTCCCATAATGAGGCAAACGGGCTGCCCGGTGATATTCGACTCAACGCACAGCGTGCAGCTGCCGTCTGCAAAGGGCAAGAGCTCAGGGGGCGATAGAAGCATGATAGCGTATCTATCGAGGGCAGCGGTGGCAGTAGGTGTAGACGGCATATTCATGGAAACGCACCCTAACCCGGATAAGGCGTTATCGGACGGGCCAAACTCCATACCGCTAAAGGACGCTCAAGCGTTCATGGAGGAACTATCTGCCCTGGACGGGTATATCAGAGGAAGCAGGTAGCATGGCAATAAAAAAGAAGACAGATAAGGCCGCTCAAAGGGCCATAGACACAGCCAGACGCGTTCTAAGGATAGAGCGCGACGCCATAGGCGCTCTTGAAGGGCGGCTTAACTCGAACTTTGCCAGCGCAGTAGACATTATATTGTCTGCAAAGGGCAAGGTCATTGTCACCGGTATCGGCAAAAGCGGCATCATCTGCCAGAAGATGGCCTCGACACTTGCCTCCACTGGAACCTCTGCCTTCTTTCTTCACCCGGCAGAAGGCGCGCACGGGGACCTGGGAGTGCTTGGCAAGGACGACGTGCTCATAGCAGTATCCAACTCCGGCGAGAGCGAGGAGATAGTAAGGATGCTCCCGGCCGTGAAGCGCTTTGGCGTCAAGACCATCGGGTTTACCGGAAAGCCGAATTCTACACTTGCAAGGTATTCGGATGTGATTATAGACGTAGGTGTTAAGAAGGAGGCATGCCCCTTGGGGCTTGCGCCAACGGCTTCGACTACAGCAACCCTTGCCATGGGAGATGCGCTTGCGGTTGCGCTTCTTGAAAGGCGAGGATTCAAGGCCGAGGACTTTGCAGAGCTTCACCCGGCAGGAAGCCTCGGAAAAAAACTTCTAAAGGTTTCCGAGCTGATGCACTCCGGAGAGAACGTGCCGCGTGTCGGGCTCTCAACGCACATGAAGGACGCAATCCTCGAGATGACGGCAAAGAGGCTTGGGCTTACAGGCGTATTCAAGGGTAGTAAACTCGCCGGCGTTATCACGGACGGCGATTTAAGACGCGCCCTTGAGAAGGGCATAGACGTCTTTAAGATGAAGGCCGGAGTAGTTATGACGAAAAACCCAAAGACCATCATGGACGACTTTCTTGCCGAGGCCGCTCTAAGGATGATGGAGGAGCATTCCATTACTGCTGTTTTTGTAAAGGACAAAAAAGGTCTTGTTAAGGGCGTGCTCCATCTGCATGACCTTATCAGGGCAGGGGTCATTTGACGGTATTGTTTACTTTTGCGCGTAACGGGGCTTGCGGCCGGGTATTAAAAATATTTAAAAAAACTCTTGACAAAGTGTCTTGGGGGTGATAGATTTGAGGAAAATTTAGGTACCGGCGCGCCGGGGTATGTTTTTAAGACCTTGTTTTACTGTAAAAACTAGGTAATAAGAGCAGGGCCACGGAAGCGGCGGTACAGCTACAGGAGCGACGGAAGAGCATACGACGGACGCTGCTTGTAGGGAAGCAAGGCAGTAGAGGCAGAGCAAGCGGAAATGCGATATAGGAGTTGCTGTAAAAATACTCTTAAGCAACAAAAAACCGGAAGGAGGAAAGTAAATGAAAAGGATCTTAACACTGGTAGTGGCAGTAGCAATGCTCGCGGTATTCACGATTCCCGCGTCCGCAGAGACAAAGGTAAGCGGCGAGTGGAGGTTGAGGGCCGAGGAGACGCATAACACGAATTATAGCGACGATAAGACCAATGCAACAACCAATAACGTGGACGACGATACGGCGTTTTGGGGCCAGAGGGTAAGGCTCGCAGTAGACGCGACCCCGACCGACGACGTTGCCGCAAGGATAGTGCTCCAGGGTAACTGGACGTGGGGCCAGGGAGGCGAGAATGCTAACGGCGGACCGAACCTTTCTCCGTTCACGGCAGTAGGCCTTCACGAGGCAAGCGCAACGATAAAGAACTTCTTTGGCACGCCTGTAGCAGTAAAGCTCGGCAGACAGGAGCTTAACTACGGCGACCAGAGGCTCATTGGCAGCTTCGGCTGGTCCAACAATGGCAGGAGCTTCGATGCGGCAAAGGCGACCTTTGCTGGCGAGGGCTTCTCCGTAGACGCATTCACAGCAAAGCTTGTTGACAGTAACGCGGCAGCAGCAGGCGACCTCGGCGACGACAGGAACCTCTATGGTATCTATGCAACGCTTACGAGCGTCCCGAATAACACCATAGACGTATATCTTCTCCAGGTAAAGGATACCCAGAGGACGAACATTGCTCTTGGTGCAGGCGCAGGCGCAACGGCATTCCCGACCATCCTTAACTATGGTGATACCGTAAATAACATCGGTAACCCGAACCCTGCTACGATAAGCGTAACGAACCAGGAACTCTTTACCTACGGCTTCAGGGTAGCGGGCGCTGCAAGCGGCCTTGATTACGGCCTCGAAATACCGTTCCAGACCGGCACGGTAGAGGGCTTCTGGCTCGAAGCAGGCACCAAGCAGAAGTGGACCATTGACCACGAAGCAATGGCAATAGCAGCAAAGGTGGGCTTCACGCTTCCTGGCGAGAACAAGATCAGGATAGGCCTTGAGTATGACTGGGCATCCGGCGGCAATAAGGACAAGGGCAACGGCAAGATGACCAGCAATACCTTTGCTAACCTCTATCCCACGAACCATGACAAGTATGGTTACATGGACCTTATGGCTTGGAGGAACATGAGCGGCATCAACCTTAACGTGAGCGGCAATCTCAATGAAAAGCTCAATGCAAGGCTTGATTACTGGATGTTCGAGCTCGATACCGTCCCGACTACTACTGTTTATGACGGTTGGTATACGGCAGGCAACTGGAACGGCGCCCCCACGGGTTGCACGCCGAAGGCCGGCAAGACCAAGTGCAGCAGCGATATCGGTTCTGAGATCGACATCACCGTTAACTACAAGTACAACGCGGCAGTCAGCATGATGACAGGCGTATCCCGCTTTATGCCGGGCGCTTACATCACCGATGGCCTTGCAGCCCCGCAGAAGGGCGAGGACAGGGACTGGATGTACTTCCAGATACTTGCCAAGTTCTAAGCTTCACGCAGTATAAAGCAGTTCTTCGGGGCGGGTTAATAACCCGCCCCGATTTTTTTTGGCAGGGCAGGCGTGACGCCTGCACCCGAATGTTTCTTCGGATACCCCGTGCAAGATTAAGCTAATAAGCCTTTTACACGTTATTAACTAAGCTAAGGCAGGCCTCGGGCCTGGCAGGGGTGACCCATGCACCCAAGTGTTTCTTCGGATGCTCCTGTGGTTAATTAAGCGAATAAGCCTTTTATACGTTATTAAAAGGGCGGAGCCCGGCAGTCGTGCCCCCCTGTACCCAAGTGTTTCTTCGGATGTTCTGTGCATACTTAATCTAATAAGCCTTTTACGCGCCATCAACCGGGCGCAGCCCGTTTTTCCTTGACCTTTTTGTAAAATTATATATAATTAAGTATAATTAGCCAAAAGGGGCAGGGATGCGCCCGCGAGAAAACCATTGAACAATAAAGTGGTTTTGTGTTATTTTAATACGAGCGCTTCCATGCGAGAGTGGCGGAACTGGCAGACGCGCTGGACTTAGGATCCAGTGGGCAACCATGGGGGTTCGACTCCCCCCTCTCGCACCAGCGAAATATCAAAGAGAAAGGCACGGCATAGAGAAAAATGAAGGTAAGCATAGAGGATCTTAGCAGTATTAAAAAGCGCATCACCGTCGAGATACCGGCTGAAGACGTTACCGCCATGATAGATGAGTTCGTGGGCTCGGTGAAGAACTCGGCTGAACTCGAGGGTTTTAGAAAAGGCAAGGCCCCGGCCTCGGTCGTTAAGCAGAAGCTTGGCGACAAGCTCTATAACGAGGTAACCGTCAATATCGTCGAGAGGACATATAGAAAGGCCATCGAGGAAAAGGGCATAAAGCCCCTTTCGGCCCCGGACATGGAAGTCGGCAGGGTAAGGGAAGGCCACGGCTTTAACTACTACGCCATGATAGATATAAAGCCCGAGTTCGAGGTCAAGGGGTATAAGGACATCAAGGTAGAGAGAAAGGGCGTTGAGCTCTCGGATGCCGACATAATGGAGCAAATCAGGCTCCTTGCCGAGAGAAACGCGAGGTATGAGGAAAAAGAAGGCGAAGCGGTCGACGGCGATATGGTGGTAATCGACATATCGAGCACCGTCGACGGCGCGCCCGTTGAAAAGGACGGCAAACCCAAGGAATATAACTTCATACTCGGCGAGGGCTCGTTCTTCCCGGAGTTCGAGGAAAAGGCAGGCGGCAAGAAGGCCGGAGACGTCGTTGAGTTCACGAAGCCCTTCCCGCCCCACTATCACGACAAGAGATTTGCCGGCAAGGACGTTATTTTCAAGATGGCGGTTAAGATGATAAAGAAAAAGGTCGTTGAGGAAATAAACGACGAGTTCGCAAGAAACCTCGTATGCCACGATCTCGCTGACTTAAAAGACAAGGTAGGCACCGAGCTCAAAAAGATGCACGAGAGGGCTGAAAACGACCGCGTTAAAAAGGAGTTCATGGACAAGCTCATCGCCGATAACCCGCTTGAGATACCAGATTCACTCACGAACAGGTACTTTACGCAGATCATGCAGAATATTCTCGAGGGCGTAAGGCGCGGCGTTGTCGATCCAAAGGACATGAGCCTTAACTCCGAAGAGATGAAGGATAAGTACCGCGAAATGGCCGCAAGGCAGGCAATGGGGGACCTTATACTCGACGCCATCGCAGATAAAGAAGGCATAAACGTATCCGGCGCGGAGATAGAGAAGACAGTATCAGACATCGCATCCATGCGTAACGAGCCGGTAGAGACCATAAAGGCGAGGCTTAAGAAAGACAACCTCTATGAAAACTTCGTGGACGGCATAAGAAGGGAAAAGGTCTTCGAGGTGCTCTCTCTTGGGCCAAGCAAGGTAAGCTTGTAGGGCGGCAGCCGTTTTTTGTGCTAAAGTCAGTTGCATGAAAGGTGAGGAGTGACTTAAATGCTGGTACCTATAGTCATAGAGCAGTCGGGAAGGGGCGAGAGGGCCTACGACATATACTCGAGGCTTCTTAGGGAAAGAATCATATTCCTTGGAAGCGGCATAGACGACAATGTCGCGAGCCTCGTCATTGCGCAGCTTCTATTCCTCGAGAGCGAGGACCCGGAAAAGGACATACACCTATACATAAACTCCCCGGGAGGCGTAGTAAGCTCCGGGATGGCCATATACGACACCATGCAGTACGTAAAGCCGCATGTGTCCACTATCTGTATGGGGCAGGCCGCGAGCATGGGCGCGCTTCTCCTTGCGGGCGGGGAAAAGGGCAAAAGGTTTGCCCTGCCGCACTCGAGAATCCTTATACACCAGCCCCTTGGCGGGGCCCAGGGCCAGGCAACAGAAATCGACATAATGGCCAAGGAAATCCTAAGGTTACGGGAAGAATTAACGGGCGTCATGGCAAAGCACACGGGCCAGCCCTATGACCGCGTACACCAGGATACGGAGAGGGATTTCTATATGACTGGCGAGCAGGCTGTGGAATATGGTATAATTGATAAAGTGATAGAGAAAAGGGTTTGACAGGGCCGGTTCTTTGATGGCCGTATTACGGAGGCATAGCAATGGGAAACGATAAAACAAAAGGCGACGGATACCTGACCTGCTCTTTTTGCTCCAAGCGGCAGGACGAGGTAAGAAAACTCGTTGCCGGCCCCATGGTCTATATATGCGATGAGTGCGTGGGGCTCTGTAACGATATAATTTCCGACGGCTACGAAAAAGACGAGTTCAAGAAAAAAGAACGCGCCATACCGAAACCCTCGGAGATAAAGAAGATACTCGATGAGTACGTCATAGGGCAGGACTACGCAAAGAAGGTCCTCTCGGTAGCCGTCTATAATCACTATAAGAGAATAGACGGGGGCGTTGCCCTTGGCTCTATCGAGATACAAAAGAGCAATATCCTTCTACTTGGCCCAACGGGCTCTGGTAAGACGCTTCTTGCCCAGACCCTTGCCAAGATACTAAATGTCCCGTTCACCATAGCAGACGCAACGACACTTACCGAAGCGGGCTACGTCGGAGAGGATGTTGAGAACATAATCCTCGGTCTTCTGCAGAATGCCGACTATGATGTAGAACGCTGCCAGAAGGGGATAGTCTATATAGACGAAATCGATAAGATATCGAGAAAGGGAGACAGCCCCTCGATTACGCGCGATGTTTCTGGCGAGGGCGTTCAGCAGGCACTTCTAAAGATAATCGAAGGCACTGTTGCAAACGTGCCTCCAAAGGGCGGAAGAAAGCACCCGCAGCAGGAGTTCTTGCAGGTCGATACCTCGAATATTCTTTTTATCTGCGGCGGCGCATTCACCGGCATAGAGGATATCATAAGCCACAGGATAGGGAAAAAGACCCTTGGCTTCAACGTAGAGAGCAGAAAGGTCGGCAAGAAGGGGCTCTCGGCCCTTATGCGCGACGTTGAGCCCGAAGATTTAATGAAGTACGGCCTCATTCCCGAGTTCATGGGAAGGCTTCCGGTAACGGCAGTGCTAGAGGAACTTGACGAGCGGAGCCTGATAAAGATACTTACCGAGCCCAAAAACGCCCTTGTTAAACAGTACCAGAAGCTCTTCGAGATGGAGAACGTGAGGCTAAAGTTCACGGACAGCGCCCTCATGGCCCTTGCAAGAGAGGCCATGAAGAGAAAGGCCGGAGCAAGGGGCTTAAGGTCCATACTCGAGAGCTCCATGCTCGATACCATGTACGAGCTTCCTTCGCAGCCCAATGTGAAGGAATGCATAGTGAGCGAAGAGGCCATACTTGGCAAGAGTAAGCCTATACTCATATACGAAGAGAAAAGCGAGACCGCATGAAGCGAAAGCGATATCGCGTTGTTTTCAGAGAGGCCGTAAGGCAATAATCAGGGCGGGGCTTTTTCCTGAAAAAGCCCCGTTTTTTTCACCCCGGGGGATATGAAAGACGCCGAAGGCGCGTATCGGCGGTGCATAGCGAACCGTGGTTTTGTGCCGGGCATAAGCTTTAAAAGCAAACCCGGGAATACAAGGAGGACATAAAGTGAAATATCCAAAGGGTGTAATACCGCTCATACCGCTTCGGGACATAATCATATTCCCGTACATGGTGGTGCCGCTATTTGTGGGCAGGGATAAGTCTATAAAGGCCCTTGAGCACGCCATGGAGAACGATAAGAGCATTCTTTTATCGGCGCAGAAGGCCGCGAAGAACGACGACCCTTCGGTAGAGGACATCTACGAGGTCGGCACCGTAGGCACCATACTGCAGCTTCTAAAGCTTCCGGACGGCACGGTGAAGGTGCTTGTCGAAGGCAAGCACAGGGCGCGCATAAAGGAGTTCGTCGAGACAAAGGAGCTCTTCATCGTAAAGATGGAGGAGCTAGAAGACAAGCTCGAGACCAACGCCGAGGTCGAGGCCCTTATACGTTCTGTTGTGAAGAGCTTTGATGTGTACGTGAAGCTAAACAGGAAGGTCCCGCCCGAGATGCTTGTGAGCGTGAGCTCGATAGAGGAGCCCGGGCGCCTTGCCGACACGATAGCAACGCACCTTACGGTAAAGCTCGATGAGAAGCAAAAGCTCCTTGAGATAGAGAACCCGGCCGCGAGGCTCGAGCGCCTCTACGCTTTGCTCGAGGGAGAGATAGAGATACTAGAGATAGAGCAGCGCGTTAGAAAACGCGTCAAGCAGCAGATGGAGAAGACGCAAAAGGAGTACTACCTTAGCGAGCAGATGAAGGCCATCCAGAAGGAGCTTGGAGAGAAAGACGACTTTAAGACCGAGCTCCAGGAGTTCGAGGCCAAGATAAAGACAAAGAAGATGAGCAAAGAGGCCTCGAAAAAAGCGAGGCAGGAGATCAAGAAGTTAAAGCTCATGAGCCCGATGAGCGCCGAGGCAACGGTAGTGAGAAACTATATAGACTGGCTCGTGGGGCTTCCGTGGGCTCATTATACCGACGAGAAAATCGACATAGTCGAGGCCGAGCGCATTCTCGACGAGGATCACTACGGCCTTGATAAGGTAAAGGAGAGGATTATCGAGTACCTCGCAGTGCGCGGGCTTGTGGAAGAGATGAAGGGCCCTATCCTTTGTCTTGTCGGGCCGCCCGGGGTCGGTAAGACCTCGCTTGCAAAGAGTGTTGCAAGGGCTACGGGAAGAAACTTCGTCAGGGTCTCTCTTGGAGGCGTGAAGGACGAGGCCGAGATCCGAGGCCACAGGCGCACTTATATCGGCTCCATGCCGGGTAAGATAATACAGTCGCTAAAGAAGGCTGGCTCCAACAATCCGCTTATCCTTCTTGACGAAGTCGATAAGATGAGTAACGATTTTAGGGGCGACCCCGCAAGCGCTCTTCTCGAGGTCCTTGACCCTGAGCAGAACCATACGTTCAACGATCATTACCTGGACTGCGATTATGACCTCTCGAAGGTCATGTTCATAACGACCGCTAACTCGATGCAGGGTATCCCGTACCCGCTTCTCGATAGGATGGAGCTTATACGCATCCCCGGCTACACAGAGGATGAGAAGTTCCACATAGCCTCCGGGTTCCTGCTCTCCAAGCAGCTTAGCGCGCACGGCCTTACCAAGGATAACGTGGACTTCGCCAAGCAGGCCATGCTCGCCGTCATTCGTCTCTATACGAAAGAAGCGGGTGTGAGGAACTTGGAGCGCCAGATGGCCTCGGTGCTTAGGAAAGTCGCAAGAGAGGTGCTTAAAAAAGGCAAGGAGACAAAGGTAAAGATAACGGCGGCTCTTGCGCAAAAGTATCTTGGCGTGCCTCCCTACAGGCACGGCAGGATGGAAGAGAAGCAGGAAACAGGTGTAGCGACAGGTCTTGCGTGGACAGAGGTCGGGGGAGATCTGCTCTCTATCGAGGTCGCGCTTGTGCCCGGCAAGGGCAAGCTCACCATCACCGGAAAGCTCGGCGACGTGATGCAGGAGAGCGCGCACGCGGCAATGACCTACATAAGGAGCCGTGCCGCGAGCATAGGGCTCGATAAGGACTTCTATCAGAAAATAGACGTGCACATACACGTTCCCGAGGGCGCAATCCCCAAGGACGGCCCTTCGGCAGGAATCACCATGGCAACGGCGCTTGCCTCGGCCCTCATCGGCATAGCCGTCAGGCGCGACGTGGCAATGACCGGCGAGATAACGCTAAGAGGCAAGGTGCTCCCTATTGGCGGGCTTAAGGAAAAGCTTCTGGCGGCGCACAGGGCCGGCATTAAGCGCGTGCTGATTCCAAAGGAGAACGAGAAGGACCTCCATGACGTGCCAAAGCCAGTGCAAAGGGGGATAGATGTGGTGTTTGTCGAGCACATGGACGACGTCCTCATTGCCGCGCTTGACGTAAAGGACAGAAACGAGATATTCAAGGGCCGGAAGGAAGAGCCATCTGCCGATGCGGCTGCAGATGCCTCGGGCGTAAAGAAGGAAGAGGGCGGCGTTACAATACGGCATTGAACTTGTGTTTTTCCTTGACACAGGCCGGTAAAGTCGCTTAATATAATGGACTGACGCGCACTTTCCCGTGTGCATTACGCGGAAAGTGCGCGGCTTTTTGAAGGAATAGGTAAAGCGGAGGGTGTGAATATGAATAAATCTGAACTTGTAGAGGCAGTTGCTACGAAAAGCGGTCTTACCCCGGCTGATGCGGAAAAGGCGGTTAACGCTTTTATAGATGTCATCGTCGGCGCGCTAAAAGGCGGGGACGGGGTGACCATATCCGGGTTTGGCGCCTTCAGCGCGGCAAAGAGGGCCGAGAGAACCGGCAGGAACCCGAGGACAGGCGAGGAGATAAAGATCGCCGCCTCCACGGTGCCAAAGTTCAAGCCTGCAAAGGGCTTTAAGGACGCTGTTTCTTAAGTAGCGTTTTTACCGGGCGGATAGCTCAGTTGGTAGAGCACAGCCCTTACAAGGCTGGGGTCACAGGTTCGAGACCTGTTCCGCCCACCACGGTTTTCCTGGCTAAAACGCAAGCAAGTTGCCGGAGGCCATGGAAATTTTTTTTGAAAGTGTTTGAGGGAACCCGGGTGGATAATGCTTTTCCGGTTTCCAAAGGGTTTTGAGAGGAAATATTTACATAGATGTTTCCTCTTTAAGGAGCCGTAGTTCAGCTGGTTAGAACGCCGGCCTGTCACGCCGGAGGTCGCGGGTTCGAGCCCCGTCGGCTCCGCCAGCATAGAAAAGGCCGCCGCTTTTTAAGCGGCGGCCTTTTGCATTTCATGCCCTGTGGTTGCCGGCTTCGCTTGGATGCCGGGGTGTTTTTCAAGAGGGCCCTTCACGCATAACTTCCTTGACATAAAATTACACTGTTGGGATAATATAATATCGCGGCAAAGATTCGTGCTGCGTTATTTCTTACTGATGATACAGCTTCTTCAGGTATATAAGAAATTCGAAGGCATAACGGCCCTCTCCAACATTAATTTGAAGGTAGAGAAGGGCGAGTTCGTGTTCGTCACCGGCTCAAGCGGCGCCGGAAAGAGCACGCTTTTGAACATCATGTTCGGTGTTGAGCCGCCTACCTCCGGGCATCTTATCATCGGCGGCAGGAACTACCAGCGCCTTACCTCCGGCGAGATACCCGCGCTAAGACAGAAGATAGGTTTCATATTCCAGGACTTTAAGCTCATCAGCTCGAGAAGCGTTTTCGATAACGTCGCGCTTTCCTTGAAGGTCATGGGGACGTCGCCTTTTGAAATAAAAAAGCGCGTTATGAAGGCGCTTGCGTACGTGAAGCTCGAGCACAGGGCGAACTTCGGCCCCCTCACGCTCTCCGGCGGAGAGCAGCAGCGCGTAGCCGTTGCCAGGGCCCTGGTGAAGGAGCCTGTTATACTTCTTGCCGACGAGCCCACGGGAAACCTGGACCCCGAGCTCGCGCTAGACATGTTCAATCTGTTTACGGAGGTCAATTTGCGCGGCACCACGGTTATAGTCGCCACTCACGATAAGGAAATAATAAAAAGGGTCGGTAAGCGCGTCATAAAGCTCGAGGGCGGGAGGCTTACAGCCTGATGAGCAAGGCAAGCCTCGGATACGCCGCGAAGGACGCGCTCCAGAGTATCAGGGAGAACCCGGTGACGGTGCTTTTGTCGGCCCTGACAGTTGGCTTCTCTCTTGCCATAACGGCGTTCTTCTTCGTTATTATCGCGAACATGGATTCTATCGTCAAGTCCTGGGGCAACAGGGCGCACGTAATTGCGTACATAAAGCCGGGGGTAAGGGTAGACCCTGATGAACTCGTGAAGGCGGCAAAGCGGCTTGACGGCGTAAAGGACGCTTTGTTTGTTTCCGAGGAAGAGGCCCTCAAAATCCTCAAGGCCGACATGAAGGGCAGCGAGGCGCTTTTAGACGGCGTTTCTCCGGGCGTGCTTCCGGCATCGCTTGAGATAACGTTTAATCCTGAGGCCGTTACTCCGGAGCGCATGGCAAAGGTGGCCTCGGCGATAAAGGCAGTGCCGGCAATAGAGGACGTTCAGTACGGCGCGGACTGGGTGGAGAAGTTCTCGGCCTTTTTGAGGTTCATAAAGATTTTTGCCTCGGTGCTCGGAGTGTTCCTTGTCATGGCAACTATATTCGTCATATCCAACACGATAAGGCTATCGGTTTATACGAGGAAGGATGAAATAGAGGTAATGAGCTACCTCGGGGCGACACAGGGATTTATAAAGACGCCGTTTTTGCTCGAAGGGGTTCTCTCCGGCGCGGCCGGCGGAGTTCTCGCGCTCTCTATCATGGCGCTTGGCCGCTATGTGTTCTCGCTCTATATACCGTCTTCGCTTGCCTTTGTGCTGGATCTTTCGTTCTCCGTGTACGCGCTGCTTGCCGTGCTTGCCTTAAGCGGAGCGCTGCTTGGAGGGGTCGGAAGCCTCGTTTCCATGGGAAGGTTCTTAAAGGTGTAGCGGCGGTGCTGCGTCTGCTGACATACGCGGCCATTGCACTGGCCATTACCGTGTCGCTTGCTTCGGCATCGGCGGCGGACAGAAAGGTCATAAGCAAGGAAAAAAAACTAGAGGACATAAATAAGAAGCTTCGCCAGACGAAGAAGAACATAAACGTTACAAAAAAAGAGGAGACCGACATACTCGGGCTCCTGGATACTTATAACAGAGAACTGTCTGCGTACAGGGTAAGGCTTACTGCGATAAACGACTCCATAATGACGCTTCAGACAGACATAAGGGAGGCCGATTCCTCGGTTACGCGTCTTGCCAGGGAGCGCGCCACCTTGAAAGACAGGCTCGCAAAGCGGCTAAGGGCGATGTACAAGATGCGCGGCGGATGGGCCCTTAACGCGGCCTTTTCCGGCTCCACATCAGAGGAGGCCGCCAGACGCATACGGATGATGAGCTACATAATGGACTCGGATAAGGCCCTTATGGCCTCTGCAGAGCGCAATTTGAAGGACCTAAACGACGAGAAAAGACGGCTCGAGACGCTGAATGCGAGTTTTAAGAAGTCCAGGGACG
This sequence comes from Deltaproteobacteria bacterium, assembly GCA_029858205.1. Classification (NCBI taxonomy): domain Bacteria; kingdom Pseudomonadati; phylum Myxococcota; class Myxococcia; species Deltaproteobacteria bacterium. The sequence goes on from JAOUFM010000020.1 coordinate 13,877, forward strand.
CGCTTACGTACGAGAAAAGGAACATGGAGAAAAGCCTAACGTCGAAGAAAGGGCTTCTTTCCGACGTGAGAAAGAAAAAGGATTCGTACGCAAGGCTCGAGCGCCAGCTCGAGGGCGCGAAGGCCGAGCTCGTCGAGCTCATAAAAGAGCTTTCCGAGGGAAGCGTAATAGAGGCAGAAGAGCACGAGAGCGCTTTTTCCTCCATGAAGGGGCGCCTTATCATGCCGGTTGCCGGAGATGTGGTCTCGGCGTACGGCAAGGTGACGCACCCAAAGTTCAACACCGCGACCTTCAATAACGGCGTGGTGATAGAGGCGCCGTTTGGCTCCGATGTCAAGGCCGTCTACGACGCCAAGGTCGCGTATGTGGGCTGGCTTCGCGGCTACGGACAGGTTATAATACTGGACCATGGGGGAGGGTATTATACGCTTTACGCGTATCTCTCGGAGGCGCTTAAAAAACGGGGCAACGAGGTCATTGCCGGCGACGTCATAGCGAAGGTCGGGGATTCGGGCTCTAGCGAGACTGTCGGGCTTTATTTCGAAGTGCGGCAAAAGGGCGTGCCAAGGGATCCGGCTGCGTGGCTCGCCGTAAGATAGCTCTGTGATATGAACAATAATAGCTGCGGACGTTTTGGCGGACGCGGCCCAAAGGAGGAAGGGCACAATGACGAACGGAAAAAGGAATTGGAACAGGGCGCTTCTTGTAGCAGCCATTATGGCGCTTGCCGCGGTGCCGGTCTGGGGCATAGGCAGCAGGATTGCCGTTGCCGGGGTCGAGAGCTACGAAACGCTCAAGATATTTGGCGAGTCGCTAAAGATAGTCAAGGAAAACTACGCAGAAGAGGTCACCACAAAGGACCTTATATACAGCGCCGTGGACGGAATGCTCAAAAATCTGGACCCGCACTCCTCCTTCATGGATCCGGGCGAATATAAGGAAATGCAGATGGATACCAAGGGGTATTTCTACGGCGTGGGAATGGAGCTTGGCATAAAGGAGGGTTCTATAACGGTTATTGCGCCGATAGACGACTCTCCTGCCTCTGAAGCAGGCATCAAGGCCGGCGACAAGATAATAAAGGTAGACGATACCTATGTGAAGGACATGAGCATCACAGAGGTCGTAAAGCTTATACGCGGCGATAAGGGCACCAAGGTTAACCTTCTTATAATGAGGGAAGGGTTTGACGGGCCAAAAAACTTCGAGCTTACAAGGGCCGAGATAAAGCTGCAAAGCGTTAAGTCCAAGGAACTTGAGTCCGGGTACGGATACGTGAGGCTCACGGGGTTCCAGGACAAGACACATGAGGATTTAAAGCGCGCCCTCGATAAACTTGGCAGCAGCGATGCCAAGTTCAAGGGGCTGGTGATAGACTTAAGAAATAACCCGGGCGGTCTTCTCAAGCAGGCAGTCCTTATATCGGATCTGTTCCTCGATTCCGGAACTATTGTGTCCATAAAGGGCAGGGTAAAGGAGCAGAACTCGGAGT
>JAOUFM010000021.1 GCA_029858205.1 Deltaproteobacteria bacterium
TGGCGCGGATGTGTCGCTCGATAAGCCGCATCCTGTGCCCGATGTGCGCGTTGGAGAGGCCGATATCTTCGCGGCAAAGGCGATACTCGAGAAAAATAACGTCAAACCGGGCACAGTACTCATTGGCATTGCCCCGGGCGCAAGCTTCGGGCCTTCCAAAAGATGGAAGCTCGAGGGCTTCAAGGAAGTTGCCAAGAGGTGCGCCAAGGAGTTCGGCGCGCTTCCCGTGATATTTGGCGGGGGCGAGGACGCGGTGGTAGCTGACAAGCTTTCCGCGATACTTGACGTACGGCACTTGAACCTCGCAGGAAAGACAAAATTAAAGGAGTTCTTCGCGCTCGCGAAGATGATGGACGCCTTTGTAACCAACGACTCAGGGCCCATGCACGTTGCCGCAGCGCTGGGCACTCCTACGGTCGGGATGTTCGGGTGGACCGAACCCTCGCTTACCGGAGCGCTTGGTAATAAAGTTAAGTATATCTCGAAGAACGTGGACTGTAAGCTTTGCCATAAGCGCGAGTGCCCGTACGGCCACCATAAATGCATGGACATCTCTCCGGAAGAGGTGTACGCAGAGGTAAAGGCCTTTCTTGTTGGAAAGGAAAAGGGAAATGGCTAAGAAGGTTGTTTTTCTCGACAGGGACGGCACGCTGAATGTTGATATAGGATATATGCGTAACCCCGAGGAACTCGTTCTTATAGAAGGAGCTGCGCGCTCTGTCAGGAAGTTAAACGACCTTGGCGTTTTCGTGGTTGTTCTAACGAACCAGTCGGGCGTTGGCAGAGGTTATTTTACGGAGGCAGAGGTCGGGAGGGCGAATGAGCGGTTACTTGAGCTTCTTAAAAAAGAAGGTGCAAGGGCCGATGCCGTGTACTTCTGCCCGCATCATCCTGACGACGGCTGCTCATGCAGAAAGCCTGCCATCGGAATGTTAAAGCAAGCCGCCGCGGAGCACGGGCTCGAGCTCAAGGGGGCGATTGTAATAGGCGATAAGCTAACCGACGTCGAGCTTGCGCACAATGCAGGCGGCAGGGGGGTGCTTGTGCTCACAGGCTTTGGCTCTGACGAGAGCGCAAAGGTTGGAGAAACAGGCAGAGCCCCTGACTTCATAGCAAAAGAAATTGGTGAGGCAGTTGACTGGGCAATAAGGGAGATGGGGCTCTAGGCGATATGGCGCTTGACGTGCAAATACTCGAGTTTGTAAATAAGGCCATGGCAGGCCCTGCCATGGACGCTATTATGGCGTTTTTCCTGAAGAAGGGAGTACTCTCCATTGCCACTTCCGCTGCGCTCGTGATTGCGTTCTTTACGGTAAAGCCCGAGAAAAGGTGGCATGTAGTGCTTGGCGCAGTTGCCTTTGTCATTGCAGCAGCGCTTGCGACAGTGATGAAGGAGGTCTTTACGCGCACAAGGCCGTGCGCTGTCATAGAAGGCTTAAGGGTGCTCTACGGCTGCCAGGAGTCTTCGTCATTTCCGTCCCGTCACGCGCTTGCGTACTTTGCAATGTGTGTTACGCTGTCGTTCTATTTTAAACGCCACGCGCTCTGGCTCGTGCCGTTTGCCATGTTAGTCGGGCTCTCGCGTATGTACGGGGCGCAGCACTATCCGTCCGATGTGTTTGCCGGTGCGGCGCTTGGCGTGGTTATAGCGGTCTTCGTTGTGGCGGTGGATAAGAAGCTTACGGCCGCGTGGTTTATCCGCATCAAAAAAACATTTGGATGGAAACAGGCTTGAAAAAGACCGCAATCATAACAGTGAAAATCCTTATAAGCGCCGCGCTTCTGTATGTTCTTTTCTCGCGCGTGAATATAGAGGAGTTTGTCCGCGTGCTCTCCGGTGCCAAGTGGCCCTACGTTGCCATGGCTGCGTTGATATTCGTTGGAACGCAACTGGCCGCTACCTTCAGGTGGAGGACCATCCTTAAAAAGGACGCCGAGCTTCCGGCAACTACCGTTGCCTCGATATACTGGATAGGGCTTTTTTTCAACAGTTTCCTTCCGACCCTTGTCGGAGGCGATGTGATAAAGGGTTATTACCTCTATAAAAAAATAAAACGCGGCGGCGTTGCAGTTGCCTCCATATTCATGGACAGGTATTCGGGGTACGCAGCGCTGATGCTCATTACCGCCGTAGCGCTGATATCGGGAGGCGGCCTCCTGTCAGAGGGCGGTGTCGGGTTCGTTATGCCGGCGCTTTGGGCGGTTGTCGCGGCCTTTGTTGCCATAAGCGCTTTCATGTGGAGCGAAACGCTTCACGGCTGGGCAATCGGGATATTCAAAAAAATAAGGCTCTTCAGGGTAAACGAGTTGATAGATTCAATCTACGGCTCTTTTATCGCTTATAAAGGCCGTTCTGACGTGCTTATCAAGGCTTTTTTCCTGGCCCTCGTTGTCCAGGGCGGCATGATACTCGGTTATTTTGTTCTTGCAAAGGGGCTTAATATAGACGCTGGGCTAGGGTACTTTTTCCTGTTCGTGCCTGCTGCAATAACAGTATCGATGGCCCCTGTGACATTCTCGGGGCTTGGAGTGAGGGAGGGCGCTTTTGTGTTCCTTTTCACAAAGGCAGCGCTCACTACCGAGGCCGAGGCTTTGGGGCTTAGCCTTCTCTGGTTTTTTATAACGGTTGTAGTGAGCCTGCCGGGCGCTGTTTCTTATTTCAGGGCAGGCGCTTTGCACGTGCCAAAGGATTTTGGCGAAAAGGCCGCGGCGCCAGGCGCAAAATAAGGTTAAGGAGGTCTTCATGACAATATCAAAGGAGATAATGGAAATACTCGTGTGCCCGGAGTGTAAGGGCAAGATAAGGCTCTCTGATTTGGACGACGCCATAGTATGCGATAAGTGCCGCCTCTCTTATCCGGTAAGGGACGGCATCCCGGTGATGCTAAGCGCCGAGGCAAAGAAGGTGTAAGAAGGGTTTTTCGGCCAATGGATTATATAATATACATCGTTTTACGCGGCGCTATCGCTTTTTTTAACGCGCTGCCGCATTCTCTTGCGCTCTCGCTTGGCCGCTTGATGGCGGCCCTCGTGTACGCGCTTATGCCGTTTAGGCGGCGCATGGTAATGGAGAACATAAAAAAAGCGTTTGGAGATAAACTTTCCGATGCCGAGGTGCTCTCCATTGTCAAGTCGTTTTACTCGAAGCTCGGTATGAGTGTGGCGGAGGTGGCGAGGCTTAAGAGCTTTGGCCCGGAGTACTTTTCTTCGCATGTCGAGTTCGAGGGCAATGAGCACGCCGATGCCGCGCTAAAGCAGGGCAAGGGTGTTGTGTTTCTCTCCGCGCATTTTGGCAACTGGGAGCTCCTTAGCGCAGCCCTTGCGTTAAAGGGGTACAGGATGACGGCGGTTGCCAGGCCAATTGACAATAAACACGTGAACAGGTATCTTGAGACCGTAAGAAGGGCGTTTGGCACCTCGATAATCGAGAAGGAAAACGCGCTTCGAAAGATGATAGAGCTTCTTAAGTCCGGCGGCATACTCGGCATCCTTCTTGACCAGAGGTCGTCGAGAAGAGAAGGGGTCGAGGTCGATTTTTTCGGCGCCATGGCTTATACGAATAAAGGCCTTGCGGCTCTGGTGCAAAGAACCGGCTCCCCGGTCGTGCCGGTGTTCATGCGCCGCATAGGCACGGATAAGCACCGCGTGATGTTCGGTAAGCCGGTGGAAGTCGTCTCAACAGGCGATAGAGAGGCCTATATAATAGAGAACACGGCGCGCTTTGCAAAGGCGATAGAGAAGTTCATAGCCCTCTACCCGGATGAATGGTTCTGGTTCCATTCGAGGTGGGAGAGGAAAAAATACAGAAGGTAGGTTTCTATGACCAACACCGCAAGAAAAGAAGAATTCAGCTGGAGCACGTTCTATGCAAAGCGTAAGGAGATGCGTAAGGTGTTTCCTTCGGTCTACAAGCTCAAACTCCGTAAAAAACTTTCGGACGTTGTGCTTGAAGAGCTAAAGGGAGGCGAGGCCATACTGGACGTTGGCGCATCGACACGCAGGCTCGCAGACAAGATAGAATCCAGCCTTCCGGGCGGCGTTACCTATAAGACCATGGACATAGACAAGACCCAGAGCCACGATTATTATTCGATTGGCGAAATCAAGGAAAAGTTCGACGTAATCGTTCTCTCCGAGGTAATCGAGCACATAGAGTTCATGGACGGAATGAAGCTTCTAAGAGAGCTTCGCGGGCTGCTAAAGGCAGGCGGAAGGCTGATAGTATCCACGCCAAACCTCAATCATCCCAACAGGTACTGGGACTCTGACCACAGAACCCCGTACCGCTACGAGGAGCTTGCCGGAGCGCTACTTTGGGCAGGGTTCGATGTAACGAAGTTGTACCGCATCTATAACGACCAGTTCATCAGGCGCTTCATACGCGTATATGTAATGAGCTGGCTCCATAAGTACCTTGACGTGGACTTTGCCAAATCGATTGTCGCGGTCGCGAGGGCATAGGGCAGTGGCTTTTGTCTGCAGGATATGCTCGAACTCTTCGGGTAACAAGACGCACAACGTGCGCGAGATGCACTTTGGCACCGAAGAGGAGTTCGAGTACATAGAGTGCGCCTCCTGCGGCTGCGTGCAGATAGCCTCCATACCGCCGGATATGTCGAAATATTACCCCAAGGACTATTATTCCTTTAAGGCATCGAGAAGAAAATACAGCGGAGCAGGGGTTTTAAGGATGTCGCGGACGCGGCACGTACTTGGCGAGGGCGGTATTTTAGGCGCCGTGGCCGCTGTGTTTACGAAGGGCTCGAAGATATTGCCGGTTGCGAAGAAGGCAGGCCTTAAGACATATTCGAGGATATTGGATGCTGGTGCCGGTTCTTCCGGCGCTTTCCTTCTAAAGCTTAAGAAGGAGGGATTTCGCGATATAGAGGGGGCAGACCCGTTTATAGAGGAGGACACTGCCGTTGCTCCGGGAGTTGTTGTGCGTAAGGCAGAGTTGTCCGAGCTCAAGGGCCCCTATGACGCGGTCTTCATGAACCATTCATTCGAGCACATGGCCGACCCGGCAGCTGCGCTAAGAAATATCGCGAGGATATTGACGCCTTCGGGCCGTATTGTTATTACGACGCCTGTTGCCGGCACTTATGCCTGGAAAACCTACGGCAGAGACTGGGTAGGGCTGGATGCGCCGCGACATTTGCATATTCATACCGCTAAGAGCATGGAGGTGCTGGCAAAGAGGGCCGGGTTCGAGATTTTAGGCGCCGTATTCCTCTCCGATCCTTCCGGCATCTGGGCAAGCGAACAGTATAAAAAAGGAGTATCCCTTGTGCACGAGCGTTCGTACTTCGGAAAAAGAGCCAAGGAGTATTTTTCGAAGAGCGACGCTCTTTTCGCGCGCGCTGATATGGCAAAGTTCAAGAAGCTCGACAGGGAGCTGACTGCGGGAAATAACTCCGATGTCGTAAGGTTTTATCTCGGGGCTGATGCGAAGCAATGAAGATAGCTCTTGTGACAAGGGGGTTTTCTCTCTCGAGCGGCGGGGCAGAGCGCGTAAGCGCGAGCCTCTCTCTTGCATTTAAGAAAGCCGGGCACTCTGTAACGGTCTTTGCCGAGAGAATAGGCAAAGATGCGCCGGAAGGCGTTGAGGCCGTTAAGGTCGATGTGTCGAAGTTTTTCCCCTCTGCCATCCGCCATTTTCTTTTTAATTCCAGGGCAGCCGCACTTGTCTCTAAAGGTGATTTTGACGCCGTGCTCGGGCTTTGCCATTTCTATCCGCTGGACGTCTACCGCGCAAGCGGCGGCGTGCATAGCCATTGGATGTGGCTTAAGTACCAAAACCCTGTTGTGCGGGCGCTAAAGTACGTTCTTACGCCGGTAAACCTCGCTGTCAGGAAGATGGAAGCAAGTATCATGGCAAAGGGCAACCACGGCCTAATTATCACGAACTCGAAGCTTGTCAAAGGGCATATGAGGCAGTACTTTGGCCTTTCAGAGCAAGAGGTAAGGGTCGTTTATAACGGTATAGACAGGAATGTATTTTCTCCGGCAGTCAGGAAACATGGTGCTATACTGAGAAAGGAGCTTGGCATAGCTTCTGACAAGACTGTTGCCGCGTACGTTTCGAATAACTGGGAAAGAAAGGGGCTCATGACAGTGCTTCGCGCCCTTGCCGTAGTCAAAGGACTGACCGTCATAGTGGCGGGAAAGGGCAATATCGCGAAGTGGAGGCGGACTGCCGCGTTCCTTGGTGTTAATGAGGCTTCGCTTATCTTTGCCGGAGAAAGAAAGGATATAGAAAGGATATACGGAGCTTCCGATTTTTTCGTGCTCCCGACTATGTATGACCCGTTTAGTAACGCGTGCGCCGAGGCCATGGCAACGGCGCTACCTGTTGTAACAACGAGGGAGAACGGCGCTTCCGAGTTCATAACAGAGGGCGTAAACGGGTTTGTGATGAATGAGTGGAACGACGCGGCGCGCTTAAAGCACATATTCGAGGAGCTTTTAAGTAGTGGCCGTGCCGCTTCCATGGGCCGCGCTGCAGTGGACGCTGTAAGCGGACTTACCTGGGAGAGAACGATGAACGAAACACTTACCGTGTGCGAGGAAGCGGCGAAGCTAAGGAGGGGGCGTTGAAGGCAGCGTTCCTCACAACAAGGCTCGAGAAGCCGAGCGCCAGGTACCGCTTTCTTCAGTACCTGCCGCACTTGAAGGCAGCAGGGCATGAGGCCGAGGTCTTTACGCTTCCCGAAGGGTTCTTTAAGCGCAGGGCGCTTTTTAAAAGGTTTTCTGAATTCGACGTAGTGTTCCTTCAAAAGCGGCTTCTTGGCGCTATCGAGTGGAGGGTGCTTAGAAAGCACGCGCGCCGCATCGTCTACGACTTCGACGATGCCGTCATGTTCGACGATTCTAAGAAAAAGGCCGCGCCATCCATTCGACGGCTTTCAAGGTTCAAGCGCACCGTTTATGGCTCGGACGTAGTGATAGCCGGAAATAAGTATCTTGCCGATTGGGCAAGAAAATACCGTGAGGACATTGTCATCATCCCAACGCCTGTTGACACGGACGCATATCGTAAGATAAGCGCGAAGAAGGATTCCGGGCACGTCACGCTTGGGTGGATAGGGAGCAGGGCAACGATAGGTTATCTCAAGGATATCGAGGACGCGCTATCGAGCCTTCACGCCGAAAGGCCGTACGTGAGATTAAAGATTGTTGCAGATGAGTTCCCTGATATCAAAGGTATTCCCGTGATAGAAAAAGATTGGTCTGCTGAGGATGAAATATCTGACATAAAGAGCTTTGATATAGGTCTTATGCCGCTACTTGACGATGCGTGGACAAGAGGCAAGTGCGGATTTAAGCTACTTCAGTACATGGCAGCGGGTGTTGCTTCAGTTGCATCCCCTGTGGGAGTGAATAAGGAAATCATAAATGACGGCGTCAATGGTTTTCTTGCGAAAGACAATGCCGAGTTCGTAAAAAAGGTTTCCAGCCTGATAGAGGAGAGGGGGCTTTCCAAGGCCCTTTCCGATAATGCCCTTAAAACCGTTGAAGAAGGTTATTCCCTAAAGTATACCGCACCGCTTTTCGTTGATGCTCTGGAAAAGGCCGCAGAGTAGTTTTTCACTCTGCGTCCGGGCAGGCGCATATCTGAATACCCGGTTAAACGTTCGGATTATTATTGGTCAATAACTTGGAATTGTCTTTAGCGCAGCGGTTTGCTCTGCCGTTCGTTGTGCGATAGTTATTGCAAATACCACGCGGTTGGAGTATATGTAGAATCAGATAATGCTGTCGAAAATTTAGTATAGGGGGGTTGTTATGAAAAATATCAGGAAGTTTGCCGTTATTTTTGCCGTATGTCTTGCGTTTGTCATGTATAGCATTCCTGCCGATGCCGCTAAGCCGAAGGAGCCGACAGTAGAGTTCTCTGCTACCGAGGTCATGGAGTCCGCTGATATCAAGGTGGAAAGCAAGGTCTTTCATGCCAAGGACAAGGAGCGCCGCGAAATGGAGATGGGCGGCAGTTCGAGCGTAATGATACTGAGAAAGGATAAGAAAGTATCATGGCAGCTTATGCCGGATCAAAAAATGTACATGGAGCACTCGCTCGACGCCAATGGCCCGCAAAACCAGACGGGCGCGTCCGATATGGATTACGAGATGACCGAGGTGGGCGAGGAAACGGTAAACGGCTTTAAGTGCACGAAGTACAAAATCATAGCTACTGCCAAGGACGGCTCCAAGTTCGGCGGGTTCATGTGGTCCACCAAGGAAGGTATAATGGTGAAGATGGATGCCATCTCCAAGAACGAGAAGAGAAAAGACAGGATCAAGATGGAGCTTACGGATATAAAGATCGGCAAGCAGCCTGCAAGCCTTTTTGAGTTGCCTGCCGGGTATTCGAAGATGGGGTTTGGCTCCATGATGGCGGCCCCGCCACAGCAGCCTTCGGGCTCCGGAAAGAATAAAGGGCAGGATAAGGCCCCAAGCAGCCCCGATTATAAGGATTTGCTAAAGAAGAAGCTCCCGGGGTTTTAACGGATACGCCGGCATTCAGGAGGATTGTATGAAAAAAATATTGCTTGTTGCGGCGTTTGTTTGTACAGGTGTTGCGTTTTTTGCGTCTTTTGTCTTTGCCGACGGCGGTTGTATGGACGAGGATTACAAGGCAGCTGCCGAGAGCATGCGTAAAGGCAAGGAGGCGGAAAAGGCAGGCAACCTGCTTTACGCGTACTTATATTACACCCCTGATTGGTGCGCCACCGAGGCCATGGCGAGAGAGGGATGGGAAGGCAGGAAGCGCATAGCAAAAGTAATGGCAAAGAAGGCAGAGGCAAAGGGGCTTTTTTATTCGACAGACGATATATTTGCCGGAACGCCCGATGCTACTTGTGAAAAAGCGTATAAGCACTCCATGGATCATATGAGCGACCCGGATTCATCGGAGAACCCGTATATGAAGAATAAACCGTTAGGGCTATGCGACGGGTCAAATAAGCTGAGTTTCAACGATAAGGCCTCTGCGTTCGCGTGGTACGAGGGTAACGGGCTTTTTGTCGAGGCAGATGATTGCGTGATGAAGTATGCGCGTAAGAATACAACCGAGTACGTGGCCGTAGACGTCGCGGCAAAGCATTTTATCAAGCGCAAGGCGAAGGTAGGCGGGGAGGACGCCTTAAAGGAGTATAAGTTTAATGCCGCATATGTCGATGAATTGACAGGCATGGCCAGGAAGAACGCCCTTGCCGAACTTGAGACCGAAAAGCGCGTCTATAATAAGGTAGCGGACATGATGACAGAGCGGCTTTCGCCCGAGGCCCTTAAAAGGGCAAAGGATTGGACGTTGATATTTGGCGACCCGCTTCTTGAAACCGTAAAGGATACGGCTGTTAAAAGGGGAGACGAGGTTTTTCTAACGCAGGGCGATGCCCCGATGACCTTTATGCGCGTTTTCCGTTACTATGATATAGCCGAGAGAAAGGATAAGGAGAAGACTGCGCGCGACAAGGCCGAAAAGCTCGGCGATAAGGCCGAGAAGGCAGGGGAGTTTGTGTCAGCTTATGAGTATTACGGGCTCTCCGGGAATAAGGCGAAGATGAATGCCGTTAAACCAAAGGCTGAGACTGAGAATAAAAAGAAGGGCAGCGATGCTGTGAAGAAAAGCAAGGACAGCATAGATAAAATACAGAAGAAGGATACCGATAAAAAGAAGTTCGAGAAAGAGGCCGACGACCTGGAGAAGGAACTCGGCATTTAAGCGGTACTCTGGCGTTAAACCTAAGAATCGTTCGGCTCGTTATGTAAAAAGTAGCCGGACGATTTTTTTTGCCATCCGCTTTAGCGCGCTGCCTTTTTTCTCCTTATATTCCCTCCAGAGAAAGTCGCAGTGGCTGCAGGCAGGAAGGTCCTTGTAATCGCCCTTGGCGATTTTTTCCCTGAGTCCTCTGAACTCCTTGCCGTTCCAGATATCCATTAACGATTGCAGCTTCGCGTCTCCGACCACGTTCTCAGCGTTTAAGTCAACGCAGCACGCTATTGCGCGTCCGTCCCAGCCTACGACGAATCGCTTCCATATTTGCGGGCACGGCGTGTATTTGCCGGTATACGGGATGTGGCGGATATCCGAGTCCTTTAAATGCCCGGCAAAGCTTTGCATGACAATCGGGTTAAAGAGGTCCACCGGAAGCCCTGCAAACAGGGCCTTGAATGCATCGCCTATTCCAGGCTCCTGGTTTTTTGAGTCGTATTCTTTTATGACCTGGATGACGGTATACGGCTTTGTCCTGCCGGATGCCTTTTTTATCTCCAGGAATTTTCTGATATTCGTAAGCACGCGGTCATAGTCTGC
>JAOUFM010000022.1 GCA_029858205.1 Deltaproteobacteria bacterium
GCCGGTAAATTCTTATAGCCATAGTATACCCCTGCAGCGCGTTTTGCAACCGTTGTTTACGCGCGCGCGGCATGGGCGGCATCGTCGTAACCGCAGATATTGATTTCCGTCATTTGCAACGGCCGAGGCCCGTGATATCATTTTACTGTCACACGGCTTTGATACGGAGGTGTAAAATGTTTGTCGGACACATCGGCGCTGCACTGGCGCTAAAGACAAGGGCAAAGGATACCTCCCTTGCCTCGCTTTTCTTTGCCGCGATGTTCATAGACTTTGTCTGGCCTCTTCTTATACTGCTTGGTATCGAGACAGTCGAGATAGCTCCTGGCTATACGGCCGCAACCCCTCTGAAATTCGTTTCATACCCGTACTCGCACAGCCTTGCGCTGGTTGTTCTTTATGCGCTCGTCATAGGTGTCGCATATTTTCTGATAAAAAAGAACAGGGCCGCGGCAATTGTCATGGCAGCAGCCGTGCTTAGCCACTGGCTCCTTGACTGGGTGTCGCATATCCCGGACCTGCCGCTTTTTCCGGGCAGTGATATTTACGCGGGTCTTGGGTTGTGGAAAAACCTGGCTGCCAGCATAGAAGTGGAGGCCGCGCTGTTTGTATTCGGGATTTTCCTTTATGCGCGGGATTTCAAGTTTGCTACTAAAGGCCGCATGTGCGGTTTTATCGCGCTGGTAATTGTATTGATTGCCCTCTGGTTGATGCCGCAGTTTGCCCCGCCTCCGCCGTCCGCAAAGGCCGTTGCCGTGGGCGCGCTCTTTATGTGGCTTTTTGTTCCGTGGGCTTATTGGGTGGATAAGGGTAATACGCGGCGCTGATGTCTTGTGTTGGTAGCGAGGCCGCCGATTTTCGCGTGATACTTTGTCAGCGGCGGTTTTGACTTACTCAATGTATCCTACGGATACACCTGCGTCGTCAAAACCGCCGCTTCCTCGTCTGACGCGAAACTTGGCGGCCTATGAGTGGGTAAGGACTTTTGCCTCGTCTGACACCAAACTTGCGGGTTTATGGTAAGGACAGTTTCTTTGTCTGACGCGAAACTTGGTGGCATATAAGGGGGTGGGGGAAATAGCGAGGCGAGTAAAGGGTATTTATAGTTAAAATCGCTTTATAGGCTTGACAAGAGTAGATAAAGTATACTATATATTGGTAGTGGAGAGAAGCGAGGGGATGCTCAAGAAGAGGGATGGACATCATTTACAATGTTGCGTAAATTCAAAAAAAACTTTACGGGAGCGATGGGGAAAAACATTTGACTATGGTTTTTTAATGTTGTAAGATGTGGGCAGGTCGAAATGGTGTCATGGATTGAACGTTGAGAAATGAGACTGGGGAGGTTTTAAGGTTATGTCATTTGAGATGTTTACACGGATGGGGAGAGGAAATAAGCCGGCTCTTTCTATAAGAAAAAATGGGCAGTTCGGATTGAATTCTGGAGCTATAGAAAAATTTAAGCTTGTAGAGTATGGATATGTGGTGCTTTACTTTGATAAGGCTAGGAAGATGATAGGATTGAGGCCAACTGTAGAAAATGAGGAATATGCGCAAAAATTAATCGTAAAAAAAGATTGTGGATCTATAGGTGGGAAAGCGTTTTTAGATTTCTATGAGATTCCCTATGGGGAGAAAGTTAGAAAGTTTGAACTTAAGTGGGATGAGAGCGAAAAAATGATGGTGGCAATTATTAGAGAAAAATAAAGTTGGCGCTGACTGCTGTAACAGTCAGCGCCAGATATCGATGCACCTGCTCGGAGCAGGTTTTTGCTACACAAAGAGGATAACAGGAACAAGTCTTTTTGTCAAGTTCTGTAAGGCCTGTAATTGTGTGGGTGCATCTTCCTTAAATAGAAAGGGGGGATGTCGCTTCGTACGATTACAGGTTTTTTTATTTGTTGTGCAGCAACTGTTTTGAGTGACTAGGGAAGAATTTTTTTGTATTAATAATTAAAACAGAAAGGAAATGAGAGATGTCTATACAGATTGGCAAGTATGATTTCGAGGGAAAATATCCATTTGACGGAAATGTTCCTGATATACGTTACATTGAGAACCGCGCAGGTGTTTACGCGATTCTTACTGAAACACAAAGTAAGCTATATGTGGTAGATATAGGAGAAACCGCTACGCTCCAAGAGCGGCTAGCACATCACGACAGAAATGCGTGTTGGCATGAGCACAATCAAGGACGCTTGGTTTTTGCTGTATACTATACACCTAATATGCAACAGTCTGGCCGTATGGAAATAGAGCAAGAATTACGTGCAAAATATAGTCCGTCGTGTGGACAAAGATAAAAGGTAGCATGGATGGTTGGCGGTGGTGCGTGCATCACCGCCAACTTACTTTGAATAGAAAAGGAGAATAAAATGATAGATATTTCTTTTGTGATTGATGGAAAGAAGGTAGACCCTAATAATATGGTGGATGCATTAGAGGAAGCTCTTTTGCGGAACTTATCGGCTTCGATAAAGAAGGAAATAGGCGAAGTGCGTTGTAGAGAACATGGACAAAGTGCCAAAGTTGTTTGCTGTGGGCACACTGTGAGCAAGCTGTCAATAAAAGTTTCTGGTTGTTGTGATGAATTGGTTGAATGTATAGAGTCTAAGATGAAATGAATACGTTCACCCAAACCGTCAAGTTTTTCGTCAGACGAGGAAGCAACGGTTTTGACGACGGAGGTGTATCCGTAGGATACATTGAGTAAGTCAAAACCGTTGCTGACAAAGTATGGCGGAAAAATCGGCGGTTTCCCCCCGTTCCATTTGACACCTGCCGTCCTGTTGCCTTAAAATACCATTCGTAATGAAACTATCCAACCTTATAATCGCAGTCCTTGCAGTTGTCGCGGCATTCTCTCTTGCCGTTGTTACGCGCATTATAAACCCCTCAGAGAACGTAAACGCACTCTGGCTCGTTGTGGCCGCTGCCTGCGTGTTCGTGATTGCGTACCGCGTATACGGCGCCTTCCTCGCGGCAAAGGTGCTCTCTCTTGACAATAAGCGCAGGACCCCGGCCTTTAAATATGAAGACGGCAAGGACTACCACCCGACACATAAGTGGGTGCTCTTTGGCCACCACTTCGCGGCAATTGCAGGAGCAGGGCCTCTTATCGGCCCAATACTTGCCGCGCAGTTTGGCTATCTTCCAGGGTTTCTCTGGATACTCGTTGGCGCGGTGTTTGGCGGAGCCGTGCATGACATGGTCATACTTGCGGCCTCCGTTAGAAGAGGCGGCTGCTCGCTTGCGCACATTGCAAAGCGCGAAATCGGAAGTGTTGCTGGCCTCACAACAGCCCTTGCAATCGTGTTTATCGTAATCGTCGCGCTCGCGGGGCTTGGGCTTGCGGTCGTTAACGCGCTCTACAAGAGCCCGTGGGGCACATTCACCATTGCAGCCACAATCCCCATTGCACTTTTGATGGGTTTTTACTTAAAGAGCTTTCGTCCGGGCAAGGTGGGCGAGGTAAGCATTATCGGTGTCGTGCTTCTTATTGCCGCGGTAGTTGGCGGCAAGTACGTAGCAGGTTCTTCCATCGAGGCGTTTTTCAATCACGACAGAGCGTTCCTTATCTGGGCTCTTGCAATATACGGTTTTATAGCAAGTGTATTGCCCGTATGGATGCTCCTTGCCCCGCGCGATTATCTTTCCACATACATGAAAATCGGCACAGTGCTGCTTCTTGCAGTGGGTGTGATATTCATGGCGCCTGTTCTTCAGATGCCAGCTGTGACGAACTTTATCCACGGCGGAGGGCCAATCATTCCTGGCACAGTATTCCCCTTCATGTTCATAACGATTGCCTGCGGAGCAGTCTCGGGGTTTCATTCGCTCATATCTTCTGGTACCACTCCCAAGATGCTCGAGAACGAGGACCAGATACGGCTAATCGGCTTTGGCGCAATGTTTTGCGAGGGATTTGTAGCTGTGATGGCCATAATCGCCGCGGCCGTGCTCATTCCGGGCGACTACTTTGCCATAAATACAAAACTATCTTTTGACCAGCTTGCGGCCATAGGTTTTCCTGTTGAAAGAATAACCGAGCTTTCGGCAATGGTAGAGACCGAGGTAGCTGGCAGGCCAGGCGGCGCGGTCTCGCTTGCAGTCGGTATGGCTTACATATTTTCAGGGCTTCCCGGGATGAAGGGGCTCATGCCATACTGGTATAACTTCGCTCTTATGTTCGAGGCGCTTTTTATCCTTACGACCATAGACGCCGGAACTCGGGTGGCGCGTTTTATCCTGCAGGAGCTTGGCGGGCGTTTTTACTCCCCGTTTGGTAAAATTAACTGGATGCCAGGGGTAATAGTTGCAAGCGGCCTTGTTGTCGTTGCCTGGGGGTGGTTGATTGCATCCGGAAGCGTTTCGACCATTTGGCCGATGTTCGGTGTTGCCAATCAGCTCCTTGCGGCTCTTGCGCTTTGTGTGGGCACGAGCGTGCTTATAAAGGCAGGAAGGGTGCGCTACGTCTGGGTCACGGCTGTGCCCATGTGTTTCATGTTCGCCATGACATTTACAGCCGCATGGGAACTCTTTTTTATATTTTTAAATAAGGCCGCTGCTTCGCCGGAACTGGCCTTTACGCTAAAGCTCGATGCCGCGCTTGTTGCCGCTATGGCAGCCCTGGCTGCCATAGCGCTTGTTGACTCGCTTATCAAGTGGCGTGGGTATCTTACAGGCTCCATTCCCGTTCGTCCTCTGGATTGGGATAAGGAAGATGAACCGGCCGTGGATGTTGATTAGGCCTCTTCGATCTTTATCTTCTTAGCCTTCTTTTCTTCTTCCTTTGGAAGCTCGACAGTCAGGATACCGTCCTTCATCGAGGCCTTTATCTTATCGGGGTTCACCTTTACCGGGATGTGCACGCTTCTCTCGAAACTCGAGTATGAACGTTCTCTCCTGATGTAGTTTTCTTCCTTTTCTTCTTTTTCCTCTTTTGATTCGGCCTTTACAGTAAGAATGTCGCCGTGAAGGGCGATGTCGATTTTTTCCTTTGTCACTCCTGGCACGTCCATTTTTACGATGATGGCATTATCTTTATCTATAAGGTCGAGGGCAGGGAGTCTCACGGCCTCGCTAAGCCTTCTTATGGGAACCCCAAAGCGCGCCATGCCTTCTCCGGGAAAGAACTCGCCCCATATCCGCTCCATTTCCTTTCTCATGTGCTCCAGCTCTGCGAGCGGGTGCCATTTTTCGATAGGCATATAGATGTCCTCCTTATTATGTGCTGTGCAGCCTGAATTGCTATTTAATGCATGCGGTTAATTTCTGATAAGAATATAGGTGCGGTTTTAGTGTTTGTCAAGGTCTCGGGAGGTTAGAAAAACGTAGCAGCTGTCATCAGAATGCCTGTCAGCGCATGCGCGGCTATGGTGGCTTGCAGCGAAGGTCTAAGGAGCATCGAGTCAGAGAAATGGCGCATGAGCCCTTGCGCCGCGTAAACTGCAGGCACTGCGGCAACAAGTGCTGCGAGGGTAAGCAGCGGAAGGTATCCGAGAATAACCGAGAGAACGAGGCTCAAGTACGCTCCCCCTATGATAAGTATGAATCCCCACCTGCCTTTTTCAGGGCCCATTCGCACAACGATATTTCTTTTCCCGGCTGCCTTGTCAGCCTCGTAGTCGGGGAATTCGTTTATGTAGAGGATTGCGGTTATGAGAAATCCGAGCGGAAGGGACACGAGTATAACGTCCCATGAAAGCGTACTTGTCTGCACGTAGTACGAGCCCGCCACGGTGAGCGTGCCGAAGTTAAGGCCGACGAGAAGCTCTCCAAGGCCTCTGCCGGCTAAAAAGAGCGGAGGCACATTATAGAATATGCAGCTTAAGAGGCCGAATATGCCGATATAGAGAAGAAGTATTCCCTTGAGGTATACGAGGTAGAGCCCGATTGCGCTGCCTATTGTAAAGCACGCGGCCGAGAGCATAAGCGTTTCCGTGGGCGTCATCTTGCCTGTCTGTATCATGCGGCTTCCGCCGGTAAACGGAAACACGCGCTTGGTGTTTATGTTGTCCGAGTTGTTTTTAAAGTCCGAGTAGTCGTTTAGCGTGTTCACGCCCGCATGGTAGAGTACTGCTGCCATGAGCGCGAGGACAAACGAGAAGTAATCGGCCTCAACTCCCTTGTGCCACGCGTACGCGCTACCTAGAGCTACGGGCATGATAACGCCTGTGAAGAACCCCGGGCGCGAGGCAAGGAAATATGTCTTTACGCTCCTCATGCCTTTATTATACCGCCAAGGCGCGCATAATCAAGACTGCTTTGAACCTTCGCCCTGTTTGTGTTATAGTATGCGCCTTGCTGCCGTTTGCATGAAAGGATTGCGTTGATGAATTTTATCGGAAAAATATGGAGCTTCTTTGCCTCTACCGCGCTAAGCGTTGTTCTTATGGCGCTTATCTGCGTTGATGCCATTTACGGCTCAGTGCTCGTTGTGGCCAACAGGCCGTTCTTCGAGATACTTGACAGGGAAATACTTATGCCCTGGCTTGTCTATGAGGGGCCAAAGCATCTTTCCCTCACGCTCTGGATATATGTTCTCATAGCGCTCATGTTCTTTTTTGCCGTGAACACAGCCGTATGCACTGCGGACAGGTTTTATTCCATATGGAAGAATAAAAGGCCGTGGCAGTCTCTTTTGCCGCATGTTGTGCATGCGGGCTTTCTGATAGCCCTACTCGGGCATTTGATAGGCGGCCTTTACGGCATAAGGTCTTACGATAATGCCGTGTTCGAGGGCGAGAAGACGCCTCTTAGAAATGCGCCAGGGCTTTCGGTAAGGCTCGATTCCACTGAGACCGACTACGGTCCGCGCGGCATGCCAAGCCGCATCGCTACAACGATAACTGTTTTCGAAGGTGAAACCGAGGTAAAGAGCGCTACTGCAAGCGTTAACTCCCCGGTGCTCCACGGCCTTACTGCCTTTCATCACGCTGACTCCGGCGAGACCGTATCGGGCCTTCTCATGGACGTTTCAGGCGAAACGCTTAGCGTGCCGTTTGGAAGCAGTTTTAAAGTGAAGGACGGACGCACGCTCTGGCTAAGCAGGGTGTTCCCGGACTTTGCCATGGAGGCCGACGGCACTCCGTACTCGCGCTCAAGGGAGATGCGAAACCCGCATGCCGAAATACTTATGCCGGACAGTAAGCGCGGCTATCTGCCGCTCTCTGCCCCGGGCTCCGCAATACGCGCCGGAGGATTTACCATAGAACTTCGGGATTACGTCCGTACGGAGTACGCAATCATTAACGTCGTAAAGGACCCGGGCATCGTGCTGATAGGGCTTGGCTCTCTGGTGCTATCGGTTGGCATGGTGTTATTGCTTGTTGCGGGCGTAAACAGGGGCGAGCTTATCGGACGGTAGCGCGCCTACCTTGCGGCTATTGCGGATTTTTTCATGGCGTAGAGCTTGTCTTCCGTGTAGAAGGGCTTTATCTGCTCTATAGACGGGAGCATTTCCGATATCTTTACGAAGACGTAGCCCTTGGTCGTAAGGCCGTCGATGATATCGCCAAGCGAGTCGTGCACCCTGTCTTCCTTCCTCGTTGTCCCAAGATGCATCAGTATTATGCCGCCGTTTAAGCCGTGTGTCTCCTTGCCAAAACCAAGCAGGCGGTTCTTTATCTCCGATGTTGTCCGGTAGAGCCTCGAGCCTTTGTCAGAGACCCAGTCGAGTGAATCGAGGCTTTCTTTCCTGGACGAATCGGTCGTCCATCCTATGTGCACGAACCCTGCCTCGTAGGCCCATGCCCTTATCTCCGGATTCACCTCTCCGTAGGGCGCCCTCCAGAGCGGCGACATGTCCGTTCCGGTCACCTTGTGAAAGAGCGCAGCGGTAGAGAGCAGTTCTTTTTGCAAAATATCTCTTGTGACGCCAGAAAGGGTCGTGTGCTTCGATGTCTTTTCGTACGCAGTGAGGTGAGGGTGCGTCATCGTGTGGTTGCCTATTTCGTGGCCCTCGGCGACCATTCTTTTTACAGTCCCCGGGTAGTTCCTTATGAACCCGCCGGTCAAGAAGATGGTGGTTTTTATGCCGCGCGACTTAAGGGTGTCGAGTATGGCCTCTGCCCCTGAATCGTCGGAGCCGCCGTCGAATGTGATCGAGACCTCCGTTACACGCATGCTTCCGCGCGTGACGTCAGGGGGCGACGGGTATTTTGTTGGCTGCGGAAGCGTTGCGACAGGCGGTAAAGGCGCTACCACCGGCGGCAAAGGCTTTGCAACAGGCAAAGGCGCTATTACCGGCGGCGGCAAAGTAGTAGCCGCAGGAGGCGCAGGTATTATTACAGGCTCGGGCTTTTTTTCTATTACGGTGTAGGTTACTTCTGTCTTCGGTATCGATACGTATGCCTGTCTTTCTATGACAGGCACCGGTTTTGGTTCTTCGGGTATGGCAATTGGCTTTGGCTCCTCTGGCAGAGGGCGAAGCCGCATATCGGGTTTGCCGTAGTCAATGTTGTCAGGCGTGTAGCTTTGCATGGCAAGGCGCTCTCTTGTAAGCGGATGCTTTGAGTGGTACGCGGCTACCGCGATGCAGAGCAGGGCAGCGGTAACCATAATAACGAGCGGCGTTAGATTTTCGCGAAATGCGATATCCCTAAACGGCAGGATAACGGCCCTTATCTCAATAGCGGCCCTTCTTGTTGCTATTGTATACAACTGCACTGCGAGCCATGAGGCGTAGAGCACTACCTCTATAGCCGTCTTGAACAGGGCAAGGCATATATAGGTAAAGACCTCTGCGGCAAGCCTCAATGCCTCTCTCGCGGCTTTAAAGAACGAAGCGCCGCGCCTTTTGGCAGCGGGTATGAGAACCTCGAAAGAGCGGGCAAAAAGCGTCAGTATGTAATAGGCTACACGCAGGCCGTAGAGTATGCGTATGGCGAAAAAGACTGCGACATCGCCGATAAGCTTTGGTAAGCGCCTTGCAAGCGTTATGTATATTTGGCGGAGGTAATAGGCTACAACTTCGGCAGCCGTGTAGATAAGGCCGTAACAGATGGAGAATGCGACTCTTAGCGTAAAGGCCGCTGCCTTAAGCGCTATAGCCGGAACGAGCATCGAAAGCATTACTGCCGAAAATATTGCCGAGAGGAATGTGCGGGAGGTAAATGTTACCAGCGCTGCGCCAAGCCGTAGCGAATGTTTTGATAGCTCTGCCGTGGCCCTTGCGGCTGCTTTGGCGGCCTTTACGGCACGCGCGCAGTTTGTTTTTGCCGAAAGAGATGCGTAGTAGAGTTCCTTACAGTAGAGCGAGCAGAACCGCTCGCCCGACTTCGGGAAATGACCGCAGTCCGGGCATGCCTCCCTGCTGCATCTACGGCAGGGGGCCGAGCCGCGCGATAAACCATTGTGGTCGCAACGCATATATCGAATTTACCATTTTTGGCCCAAAGTGTCAATTTACGCTTGCTGCCTTTAATAAAACATTGGAAACGCTACGCCCCTCGTATATAATATCCCGAAGCAGGCGTTTCGGAGGGTTAAAGGTGTTCTCAATAGGGTTTAGCGAAATACTTCTCATAGCGGTTCTTGCGCTTCTCTTTATAAAGCCCGAGAAGCTGCCCGGTATTGCCAGAGAGGTCGGCAAGTTCTTTGGCGAGATCAAGAGAATCGGCGAGGACTTTAAAAAAAGTGTCACCGAAGAAGCATCTGCTATCGGCGAGGCAGGGGAAAAGAACAAAGAAAAGCCGAAAGCCGCGCCAGTAGACAATGACAACAAGCACGGGGGCGTAAAGTGAGCAACGAAGAAACGTTCCATAATATGGGGCTCATCGAGCATCTCAGGGAGCTTAGAAGCCGCCTCTTCAAGATGGTCGTTGCCGTTGGCATTGCCTTCGTCTTTGCCTATATCTATTCCGGCGAGATATACGGCCTCCTTATGGAGCCTCTTATATCGAAGCTCCCGGCCTCGTCGCGCTTTGT
>JAOUFM010000023.1 GCA_029858205.1 Deltaproteobacteria bacterium
TTATGTTGTGCTTTTCGAGTATCTGCACGGTGTTTAGCACGGTCATGTACCCGGCCTTTATTTCCAGCACGTCCAATCCCGTGCAGACGTTCTCTTTCACTTCCGATGTGACGCCAAACGGCTCGTCCGTTCTTGTGACCGAGACGAAGATATTTCGCTCATAGATGATGTTCATCGAGACCATGCAGTGTATGATGTGCCTCGATACCATGTGCCAGTTCTTCGTAAAGAAGAGCGCGGTGCCGGGGATGTTCTTGTCCTTGTCGTAAATCTGCTCGTAGGCTGTCGAGAACACTTCTATCTCGAGCGGCATAAGCGACTTATAGAGCGCCCTCGAGCCGTACACCCAGAGAAGTATGGAGATAAAGGGTATCGAGGCAAGGATTAGCGACCAGTACGCGCCGTGGGGCAGTTTGTTCAAGCACGCGAGGAGAAAGACCACGTCGGCAGAGAGAACTATGGTGATTAACGCGAGACGGAGGTACTTCCTTGTCGAGAAGAAGATGGCCCACATGAGTATCGCGCTTATCGTCATCGTGCCGATCGCCGCAAGGCCGTATGCAGCGGCCAGGTTTTCCGAGGCCTTGAAGTGCAGCATCGCGGCTATGACGAGGGTCATAAGCGTCCAGTTCATGAACCCCAAGTATATCTGCGACTTTATGTGAGAGGACGTGTATTGCACTCGCATCATGGGTATTATGCGCGTGTTGATGCATTGATAGGCGATCGAGAAAACGCCGCTTATCATGGCCTGCGATGCGATGATGGTCGCCGTTAGCGTTAGAAGGAGAAACGGTATGTAGGCCCAGTTCAAGTTCGTGTTGACCATGCCAAATAGCACGGTCTTTGTCTCAGGGTGGCCAAGAAGGAACGCGCCCTGGCCAAGGTAGTTTATGACGAGCGCGACGAAGACGAAGTACCACGCGTTCACGATGGACTTTCTCCCCAGATGCCCCATGTCCGCGTACATGGCCTCGGAGCCGGTTGCGCAAAGGATTACCTCCGAGAGCACGATGAACCCGGCTATCTTGTTGTCCATGAGGAACTTTATTGCGTAGTACGGGTTTACTGCGGCCAGGACGTCGGGCCTCTGAACTATCGATATCAGCCCGGTTATAGTGAGGGCTATGAACCAGACTACCATGATGGGGCCAAACATCCTTGCGACAGTGTCAGTGCCCTTGTACTGGAATATGAAGAGGCCGATTGCTATGACTATGGACATTGCGACTATCGAGTTCTGCCCCATGCCCTCGAACACGGGGATGAGGGTTAGGCCCTCGACAGCCGAGAGTATGCTTATTGCCGGGGTGATGACGCCGTCGCCAAGAAGAAGCGACACGCCAAGGTACGACATTACGGTCAGTACCGATACGGTGCGCCCCTTTTTGAGGGTACGCGTTAGAATTTCCCGAAGCACGATGGTGCCGCCTTCGCCCTTGTGGCTAAGGTTGGTGGCAAGGACGGCGTATCCGACGGTTACGAGGATAATAAGGGTCCAGACGATAAGCGAGAGTATGCCGAAGATGTTCGCTTTCGTCGGGGCCGTAATGAGGAATATTACGGTCAGCGTGTATATGGGGCTTGTCCCGATGTCGCCGAAGACGACGCCCATGGACTTCATGACGCCGGAGCCAAACGATGCGGGTTGGTCTTGTCTCATGTCAGGGGTTCCGTTACTCGATTTTATAATGCGATATTTACGCGGCGTAGTCAAGGGTTTTCGGGCAGGGGCGGTGGCGGCTTTTATATTCGGGTGCAGGCCCTCGGCCTGCTATAGGTATCACGCCTGTCCGGCTGCCTTCTTTTCCCTATTGACTACTCCATTTTTGCCTGATATCTTAATAATCTGCTATAGTTAGGCGCTTTTTTCGACATTACAAATAAACGCCCAAAAGGAGGGTTTTTAAAATGGACTGGGGACTTAGAAATCGCTTATCTCGTATCATAAAGCCTGCTACAGGAAAGACCGTTATGCTGGCAATCGACCACGGCTACTTCCTTGGCCCGACAACCGGGCTCGAGGAACCGGCAAAGGTCGCAGCCCCGCTTCTTCCCTATGCCGACACGCTCATGCCCACAAGGGGCGTATTAAGGAACTGCATTGACGCGAATTTCGACATTCCGGTGTGCCTTAGGGTGTCTGGTGGAACGAGCGTATTGAAGGAAGACCTTTCGAACGAAGAGTTGACGGTTTCGCTAAAAGACGCCATACGCCTTAACGTCGCGGCAGTGGCGCTTTCCATATTCGTCGGGTCTCCAAACGAAAAGCAGTCTTTAAAGAACATGGCCGACTTAATCGACGATGCAAACGACTACGGTATGCCGGTGCTTGCCGTAACGGCAGTTGGTAAGGACATGGTAAGGGACGCAAGGTACCTTGCCCTCGCAACACGCATAGCTGGCGAGATGGGCGCGCATTTTGTTAAGACCTACTACTGCGACGACTTCGAAAAGGTCACGAAAACAAGCCCCGTGCCCGTGGTTATTGCAGGAGGCAAGAAAATCCCTGAGAAGGAAGCGCTCGAGCTCTCCTACAAGGCCATACAGGCCGGAGCAGTCGGCGTTGACATGGGCCGTAACATATTCCAGAGCGATAACCCTGTGCCGATGATTAAGACAGTACGCGAGGTTGTGCACGCGGGGCTTAAGCCGGATAAGGCCTTTGATATGTATCAGACCTTGTCAGCCGAAGCAAAGAAAAAGAAGACGGCATAAGCGCGCGGGGGATTCGGGTACATGCCATCGATGAAGGCTGCTGTATACTATAAGAACTCGGATGTAAGGATAGAGGACGTTACGCGCCCCGTTATAAAGGACGGCGAGTTGCTCGTGAAAATCATGGCAAGCGGCATCTGCGGCAGCGACGTCATGGAGTGGTACCGCATAAAGAAGGCGCCAATAGTGCTCGGCCACGAAATAGCTGGCATTGTCGAGGAAGTGGGAGCAGGGGTTGGGAACTTTAAAAAAGGCGACCGCGTGACGGTTGCGCACCATATACCTTGCAACACGTGCCGCCACTGCCTTGCGGGAAATCATTCGGTGTGCGATACGCTAAGGACAACGAACTTCGACCCCGGCGGGTTCTGCGAGTTTGTAAGGGTGCCTGCAATCAATGTCGACAGGGGGGTATATAAGCTCCCGGAGAACGTTTCTTTCGAAGAGGGGACATTTAGCGAGCCGCTTGGCTGCGTAATACGCGGCTTTCGCCTGATGCAGATGAGGCCCGGGGCCTCTATTCTTGTAATCGGTAGCGGCATGTCCGGGCTTCTGCATATAAAGCGTGCGCGTGCGCTCGGCTCGGGGCCAATAACGGCCGTGGATGTGTCGGATGTAAAGCTCGACTTTGCGGTTAAGAGCGGCGCAGACCTTGCCTTGAAGGCAGATGCCGATATTGCAGCAGAGATGCAAAAGAAGTTTGGCCGCATGGCTGATATAGTTGTTCTTTGCACTGCGCATGATAACGCTATAAAGACCGCGCTAAAATGTGTGGAAAGGGCTGGCACGATTATGTTCTTTGCCCCGAAGTCTCCGGGTGAGACATACGCCATGCCGCTTTTTGATTTATGGAAGGATAACATAACGTTTCGTAACACATATGCCTCTACGCCCGTTGACACTGTCGAGGCGCTCGATATGATGGCATCGAAGCGAGTCATGGTGGAGGACATGATAACCCACCGTCTCGCGTTAAAGGACGCTGCCGAGGGCTTCAAGCTCGTTGCAGAGGCAAAGAATTCGGTAAAAGTACTGATAGAGCCGCAGAGGTAGGTCTTATGGCCGGGGTCATGAAGAAAATAGGATTCGTTGCTAAGTTTGGCAATCCGAGGGCGCTTGACCTTTGCGCAGCGCTTGCCGAACTCGTCCATTCGCGCGGCATCGAGGCCTACGGCAGCGCTGAGCTTGTCTCCATGGTAAAGGGGGTAAAGGCCGCCACCGACGATGAAATGAAGCAGAACGTCGAGGCCGTGGTGGTGCTTGGCGGCGACGGCACCATGCTCTACGCAGCCAGGGTGCTAAACGGCAAGAAGGTGCCAATCCTTGGCGCCAACATGGGAGGGCTCGGGTTCCTCACCTCCATACGGGTCGAGGAGATATTTGATTCGGTCGAGCGTCTTATAAGCGGTAACTACGAGACCGAGGAGCGCATGATGCTAAACGTCCGTATCGTGCGCGGCATTAACATACTGGCCGAGCACAACGTTCTTAACGACGTTGTCATCAAAAGCAAGCAGGCGCGGCTCGTTAAGCTCGATACGAGCATCAACAAGGAATACGTAACGACCTTCAGGGCCGACGGCATAATAGTCGCCTCTCCAACCGGCTCGACAGCTTACGCTCTCTCGGCATCGGGCCCCATACTCTACCCGACCATACATTCGATAAGCATTGTTCCTATATGCCCGTTTAACCTCACCAACCGCCCGGTCGTCATACCGGACTGGATGGACGTTGACATTACCATAAAGGAAGGCAACCCCGAGTGCTTTGCGACAATTGACGGCCAGATAGACGTCGATATCACCGCAGGCGACAGGGTGGTTGTAAAGAGGGCGGAGAGCAATGTCTATCTCGTCAAAACCAAGGGCAAGGGCTACTTCGATATCCTTAGGGAGCGCCTGTCATGGGAAGCAAAGAGCAAGTGAAGTAAAGATTAAGTAAGCCGTAAAATCCGCCTGTTTTCTGGTATAATGCCCCCATGCTTCTTGAGCTCAATATCGGCGATTTCGCCATCATAGACGACTTGAACATCGCTTTCACGCCCGGGCTTAATGTTTTTACCGGAGAGACCGGCGCGGGCAAGAGTATTATCATCGGCGCCATAGAGCTCGTGCTCGGCGACAGGGCTTCCGTTGAGATGGTAAGGAGCGGCAAGGAGGAGGCCAGGGTCGAGGCTTTCTTCGATATAAAGGGCGCAAAGCCGGTATCGAGAATCCTCGATGAGAGTGGGCTTCCCAAATACGAACAGGTGCTGATAAGGCGCGTCATCAACAAGAACGGCAGAAACAAGGTCATGGTCAACGACAGCCTTTCGACCATAGTAACGCTTTCGGAAATAGGCAGGCGCTTAATCGACATCTACGGACAGAGCGAGCACCAGTCGCTAACTAGGGTCGAGGAGCACATAGACATGCTTGACCTCTTTGGCAGCCTCGCAAACCTACGCGCAGAGATGAGCGATTCCTACAGGAAGTTCGCCGCAGCCCAGAAGACCTACGATTCCATGATGGAGGGTATTAATAAGGATGCTGCGGACATGGACCTTCTAAGGTTCCAGTCAAAGGAGCTTTCCGATGCGGCGCTGAAATCAGGCGAGGAAGAGGAGCTTAAAAAAGAGCGCGGCCTGCTTGTAAATTCCGAAAAACTCATTACACTTGTAGGAGGGGCCGAGGGCGCGCTTTATTCCTCTAATGAATCCATACTTTCGGCGCTTGGCAATATCGTTAAGTCCATAAAGTCGGCTGCAAAGCTCGACGCAAGGTTGATACAGACAGGTGACAGGTTAGATACCTTGATAATCGAACTTGAGGACTGTGCGTCGTTTTTAAGGGATTATGTGTCGAGGTTGGAGGCAGACCCCGATAGGCTAGATAAGCTCGAGTCCAGGCTCGCGCTGATAGAGAAGCTAAGGAAGAAATACTCGGCACAGACAATCGATGATCTTCTTGAGAAACAAAAAACAGTGGAGGCGCGCCTTTCATCCATAGACACGAACGATGAAAAGCTAAAGGAGGCAGGAAAGGCGCTTGAGAGGGCGAAGGAGGAATGCGCTGTCATAGCCGACTCTCTTAGCGAGGCAAGGCGTAAGCAGGCCGCCGCGTTAAAGACCTCGATAGAAAAGGAACTTTCTGAGCTTGGTATGAAGGGGGCGATTTTCGAGGCGAGTATCGAAACCGACAGAAATGAAGACCAGTCCCCGCGCTTTGGCGAGAAGGGCGCTGACAGAGTGATCTTCCTTATCTCCACAAACCCGGGAGAAGATGTAAAGCCGCTATCGAAGGTGGCATCCGGAGGAGAGCTTTCGAGAATCATGCTTGCGATGAAGGCAGTTACCGCGCTTGGCAAGGTGCCGACCCTTATCTTCGATGAGGTCGATACGGGAGTTGGAGCCCCGATGGCGCAGGTCGTCGGTAAAAAGCTTAAGGCAGTTTCTAAAAAGCACCAGGTTATTTGCATTACGCACATGCCGCAGATAGCAGCTTTTGCAGACACGCATTTTTACGTGTCCAAGACGCAGACAAAGGACGGACGGACCGTTACGCGCGTTAAGAAGCTCGATGACAAGGAACGCATCGAACAGGTTGCCGTGATGCTTGGAGGCGCAAAGCCGACTGACGCGACCATCAAGGCTGCCAAGGAACTTTTCGCTTCTGCAGCCAAATAGAAGAGAGGATACGAAACGGACAATGAAGGACTCGGGGCGCATAAAATCGGTTATGGATAAGGCAATTGAGCAGGCTGTTGCTGCAGTTGACGGCCGCGTTGACGCATACGAGGTCTACGTCGCATTTAACCGAGGCAAAGGGGTCGAGTCCAAGGGGCTAAAGGCCGATTCCATAAAGGTGCGCTCGGGTTTCGGAGTGGGGCTTAGGACCCTAAAGAGCGCGCGCCCGGGGTTTTCGTTTACCACCGTTACAAATGAAGCGGCTATTAAAAAGATGGCCGACGACGCCCTGACAGGGAGCATCGGCGCTTCGGAGGATGAGTTTATCGTATTCCCAAAGGCAGGTTCGGCGCGTGAGGCAGACCTTGGGCTCACGGATGCCTCCTTCGACGACACGACCGATGAGAAGATAATAGACACGGCAGTGTGCATCGAGCGAGAGGCTCGCGATTATGATAAGCGCATAACGCGCGTTCGCAAGGCCTCTTACGGCGAGAACTATGCCTGCGCGAGGCTCGTTAACTCGAGCGGCGTGGACGTATTTAGCGAGGCTACTTTCTACTCAGGCTCGGTCATGGCCGTTGCCGAGGAGGCAGGGATAAGCGAGATGGGCTGGGACGCCGACTTCTCTCATAAGAGGGGTGGCGTTGATTGCGCCTTTGTAGGAAGAAGCGCGGCAGAGAGGGCGGTTGAGATGCTCGGGGCAAAGACCATGGGCACCATTAAGTGCAAGGCCGTGTTCGAAAATACCATTGTGATTGAGTTCCTAGAGGCGCTTTCCTCGTCGTTTCTCGGCGATAACGTCGTAAAGGGCAAGTCCATGCTAAAGGACAAGCTTGGCAAGAAGGTTGCCTCTTCCATTGTGAGCATTTACGACGACGGACTTATGCCGGGCGGCTGGGGCTCTTCGTTATACGATTCTGAAGGAGTGCCGAGGATAAAGACCGCGCTCATAAAGGACGGCATGTGTGAGACCTTTTTATATGACTCGTACTGGGCAAGGCGCGCTGGCAAGGCCTCTACCGGGAGCGCCGGGCGGGGCGGCTTCAAGGGCTCGCCGTATGTCACGACATCGAACCTTTACATGGAAAAAGGCAGCGTGCCTTTTGACGAGCTTCTAAAGGGCATGGGTAAGGGGCTTATCATAAAGTCCATACTCGGCGCGCATACGATAGACTCCGTAAGCGGGGATTTCTCTCTCGGCGCAAGCGGGCTCTGGGTCGAGGACGGCAAGGTTGCCTATCCGGTTCGCGGCATGGCGATAGCCGGAAACCTGATAGAGCTTTTTTCATCTGTTGAGGCCGTTGGCTCTGATATGCGCTTAATGGGCTCTACAGGCGCTCCGAGCGTGCTCGTAGGCTCGATAGAGGCGAGCGGAGCTTAACTTTTTCATGCCTTCGAGACGGGCCGTCATAATAGTCTTCGACAGTCTCGGTATCGGCGAGCTTCCCGATGCCGCCGAGTATAACGACTCCGGCTCAAACACATTATCCAACATTGCAAAGGCAGCAGGGCCGCTTCATCTAAAGACGCTCTCTTCAATGGGGCTTGGCCTGATAGAAGGGGTTAGCGGCATAGAAAAGGCCGCTTTGCCGACTGCTTCCTACGGCCGCATGGCTGAGGCATCAAAAGGCAAGGACACAACGACCGGGCACTGGGAGATGAGCGGCGTTATTTTAGAGAGCCCGCTTTGCACATTTCCAAACGGCTTTCCGGATGAGATACTTGAGCTCTTTAGCGAGGTGACCGGGTACGGCTGGCTCTGGGGCAAGGCTGCATCCGGCACAGAGATAATCGAGAGGCTTGGGGCAGAGCATTTAAAAACCGGCAAGCCAATTGTTTATACCTCTGCTGACAGTGTTTTTCAAGTTGCCGCGCATGAAGATGTTATTTCGACCAAGGCGTTGCATGAACTGTGCGTAAAGATGCGCGCAGCCCTTACTCCCTACGGCATAGGCCGCGTCATAGCAAGGCCGTTTGTGGGCGCTCCCGGCTCATTTAAGCGTACGAAAGCGAGAAAGGATTTCTCTCTTGAGCCTCCGGGGGCTACCATGCTCGATATCCTGAAGGAGAGCGGCAAAGATGTAGTCGGCATCGGTAAGATCCCGGATATCTTCGTGCATAAAGGATTTACAAAAGAGGTTACGGCATCCACCAATGCCGATGTTTTGAAGGCAACGGCTTTAGCGCTTGATACTACCGGCGACGGCCTAATATTTTCCAATCTCGTTGATTTCGACATGCACTACGGCCACCGTAACGATGCTGCCGGATATGCTCGTGCGCTTGAGGCAGCGGACAAAGGCCTCGAAGAAGTAGTGAAAAAACTCGGGCAAGGCGATATAATGTTTATAACGGCTGACCACGGCTGCGACCCGACGACAGATCGGA
>JAOUFM010000024.1 GCA_029858205.1 Deltaproteobacteria bacterium
TAGACCCGCTCGTAACACTGGATAAAATACTCTCGAACATCCCTGTGGTTAACTGGATAATAACCGGGAAGGACAAAAGCACGGTCACGTTCTACAACAAAATAACCGGGCCGCTAAAAAGCCCAGAGGTCAGGTCGGCAAACACGGAAGAACTTACCAATCAGGCAATAGAAGCATTCGAGGGCATACAAAGCGGCGTCACGGAAACAATAAAGGAGACCTCGCAGGGGATAACGTCCCTGCCGGAAAAGGCGGCGGCATCGATACCAAAGGCCATCACCCCCAAAGAGCTTACAAAACATGTCGGGGGAGCCGTTGACAGCATACAGAGCGGCACAAAGAAAACCATCAAGGGAACAGTGGACACAATAAAGACTCTTCCTGGAAAAGTAACCGGCGGCTCTCCGGCAGAGACGCCGCCTCAAGGCACGGAGTAAACAGCAGGAAAAATCATGTCAAAGACATTCTGGAACAGATTAAAGGTCAACTGGTATAGACGCGGGGCTGCAACCTCCGATTTCGCGAAGAAAGTGCTCCCCGTAATACTTAAAAATGCTCTTGACGCAAAGACATTCCTCGACGTCGGGTGCGGATGCGGCGCGCTCACCATTCCGCTTGCGAAAAAAGCAAAACTGGTAACCGCGCTCGACCCGTCCCTGCACATGATGGATGCTCTAAAGGACGAGCTTAAAAAAGGAAAGATAAAAAACGTAAAGACCGTCAATGCCGCGTGGAGAGAAACAACACTTAAGCCACACGACGCCGTAATTTGCGCAAACGTGCCAGAACTTCTAAAAGACGACGCCTCCTTTTTAAAAGACGCCGACTCTATCGCCAAAAAGGCTGTGTTCCTCGTTGCAGGAGCAGACCCTCTGGCAGACAAGTTCTACTATAAGGAACTCTTCCCTCTTGTCTTTAGAAAAACCTTCGAGCCCAGAAGCGACTATCTAAAGACCTACTCAATGCTCCATTCGCTTGGCATATACGCAAATGTCGAGATAATAAACTACGACTTCGACCAGCCGTTTACCGGCATGGACGAGGCCCTCGAATTCTGGAAGGAGTACATGGGAATCGTCACCGGAGAGCACGATGCGACACTAAGAGATTTTCTCGAAAAGAAACTCGTCAAAACAAAGACCGGGCTCATAGCCAGGTTCCCTAAGAAAAGCGCTGTCATGTGGTGGAGGAAGTAGGGCCGCAAACCTGGCCACTCAATCAACAAAACCTCCTCAATATCCTCATGGCGCTGTCAGGACTGCCACAAAAAGCGCCGCCATGTAAAACAAAAAGTCATTACGGTCTCTTCGTACGGCCTCATTCGCCTTCGATCTCGGATCGTCCGGCAACGTCACGTCGTGCACCATGAGGCCCTTCCCGGCCGCAACGCTAAACCCGGGGTTCCTTTTCTCCAGAGCCCCCATCGCCTCCTCGAAATCATCGGCAATGGTTACTGCGTTAGTCTGCCTCTTCTCTATCCCTATCCAACCGCCCGGCGCTGTATCGACCCTAAGCGTGCCTACATAAACCGCGCCTGCGCTATCTTCGGGAACATCCAGCCTTACCTTAACCTGGATATAGTCCCTT
Source organism: Deltaproteobacteria bacterium (assembly GCA_029858205.1). Classification (NCBI taxonomy): domain Bacteria; kingdom Pseudomonadati; phylum Myxococcota; class Myxococcia; species Deltaproteobacteria bacterium. Next base: position 1,588 of record JAOUFM010000024.1, read on the forward strand.
CGGTAATGCAAGTCGGACAACTCATAACTACCACCTGGCAGCAGCCACCAGAAGTAGCCGTCTTCTTTAACGGTAACATTGACATATTCCTTCGTGGACAGATTGAAAACAACCGGCCAGCCCTTAAGACTACTGCCGACCGATTTGCCATTCTCCGTGACAGACACCCTGCCGAAAACGAGCACCTCGCCCTCTGGCACTATAAGCCCTCTGCCAGGCGCGGCGTTTTTGAAATACGGATTGGCACAGCCTGACATTAATAACACGGCCACCACGCATGCCACGGCCAACGCCATCTTCATCATACGCACCACCTCAGAAGCTGTGGCTGCTCTTCATGAGCATCCCAACGCCAAGCCACGTAAACATCATCACGACAAACCCTATAAGCGCCCCAACGGCAACGCCCTTTGCCTTCCAGTTCTTCACGTAATACACGTGCATGACCGCAGCATACGCGAACCACAAAACGAACGACCAGATGATTTTCGGCTCCCAGAGCCAGTACGCGCCCCAGGCAAGAAAGCCCCAGATCGCTCCTGAAAACATCGAAACCGAGAAAAAGAAGAACCCCCAGAGAACCGAGCGTATGGTCACAGTGCCAAGGTCCTTTGAATCGGCGCCAAGGTGCTCTCGAAGCGTGCGGACAAGCGATATCAGCGCTGCGGCAAAGGCGAGAGTAAAGAGCGCGTATGCAACGAACGAGGTCATCACATGCAGCTCGAACCATATTGTTTTAAGAATCAGCGGCAGCTCGCGCGGCGGCGCCATCTTTAATATCGACATGGCAATCGCGAACAGGGCAACGGGCAGCGTTATTAGCGCCGTTATGCGCTCCGAATATCTTCTCCACACTACAAGCGTCAGAAAAGCTACGGAAAAGGAATAAACCGAGAGGGTTTCTCCGATACTCGCAACCGGGAACCTCTCGCCGTAATACCCTCTCCACCCTATGTATGCAGCGTGAACAACAAGGGCTGCGATGAGGGCCCATAAAGAAGCCCTGGAAAAAGACACGGCATCGGCGCCGCTTTGCTTTTTAAGGACTGCCGCAAGGTTTGCAAAAAAAGCCGCGGCGTACAGGGCCGCGGCTATGTAAAGAAGCGCTTTCATGGGCCGTAACTATGAAGGGTGCCTGGCTGCTAAGCCCCTCTTCTACCTTCGCCCTCCCAGATGTATTTATGCACCTGAAGCTGGAGCCTCACGCCAAGACCGTCTCTCAGTATCCACTCGGCAAGCAACGAAGGCTCGAGCCCGGGCCTTACAGGGGCAAACAGTATCTTCGTAGTTCTATCGTGCACGCACTCCTCGACAAAACGCTTCGCAAACTCGTAGTCAGCCTCGTCGTTTATAACGAACTTTATCTCGTCGTCGTGCCCTATGAAGGCGAGATTTGCCATATCAAAGGAACCGTCGTGGCCGCTGGAAGGGCACTTTATGTCGACAATTTTTATAACGCGCTTATCAACGCCCGAGAGGTCCACGCTGCCGTTTGTCTCAAGAAGCACAGTGTAGCCCTCATCCGCGAGCCTTTCGAGAAGCCCGCACACGTTCGACTGCACAAGCGGCTCTCCGCCCGTAACCTCCACAAGGGATGCGCGAAAGGCCGCCATCCTGTTCACTATCTCGTCAAGGGAGAGCTCTTCTGCTCCGTCCGTTACCCTGGCATAGGCCGTATCGCACCAGTTGCACTCGAGATTGCATCCGGCAAGCCGTATGAATATGCACGGAGCACCGGCGTACGTGGATTCGCCCTGTATGCTTAAAAATATTTCGCTTACCTTGAGTACCATGGCCCTCTATTTACCGTTCGAATTGTTATTTACCTTTTTCCGCTTCTTCTTATCAGCATCTTTGGGCTTGCCAAAATTCTTTAGCGACTCGGCCAACTCGCGAAGCTTTCTCTCGGCAATGCCATTTAGCGTGCCGTCCGGAAACTTCCCGTCCTTACCACGCTCTCCGACCTTCATGCCGGAAAGTATCGACAACCCCTCGTCCACATAATCTATCGGGTGAATGGAGAACTTTCCCTTTTTAACGGCATCCCTCACCTCGGCCTTTAGCATAAGATTACGGACGTTCCTCCTCGGTATTATCACGCCCTGATGGCCTGTGAGCCCCTTTGCCGCGCACACGTCGAAGAAGCCTTCTATCTTCTCGTTCACTCCGCCAATTGGCTGCACCTCGCCCCTCTGGTTCATCGAGCCCGTGACCGCAAAGCTCTGGTCAAGTGGCACGCCCGATACGGCGGACATTATGGCATAGTACTCGGTGCAGGTCGCGCTATCTCCTTCTATCTCATCGTAGAGCTGCTCGAAGCACACCGATGCCGAAAAGGCCAGCGGGAAATCCTTCGAGAACCTTTCGCCAAGGAAACTCCTTACGATATACTGGGCCTTACTGTGGATGCGCCCGCTCATCTTCACTTCGCGCTCGATGCTGACTATACCGGCGTCTCCCATGTAAGCGGTAGCAGTGACCCTCGAGGGCTTACCGAATGCATAGTCGCCCGGGTCGAGCACAGCAATGCCGTTTAACTGCCCAACAACCTTGCCGTCGGTAGATACCATAATGGTATCGTCGGTGATGTATTCCCTTAGCTTTTCCTCTATCTTCGAATTCCTGTATATGCGCTCGCGCTCGCTCTTGTCGACATCGGCGGCAGTGACAATTTTTCTTCCCTCTGCCCCTGCCCAGTAGCTTGCCTCCATTATTATGTTCTCTATGATGCCAAAACGGGTGGTGAGCTTGTTTTGGTTGCCTGCTATACGCGCCCCTCTCTCGATTACGCGGCCAACAGCGCTCTTATCGAATGGCAGGAGGTTTTTCTCCCTGCACCTCGATGCTATGAAGTGGCAGTAGCTAAGCAGGCTTCCCTCGTCAAGGTCCATCACGCTGTCGAAGTCGGACTTGACCTTGAAGAGCTTTCTGTACTCGGGGTCAAGATTATAGAGGAGATAATACAGGTAGGGCTCCCCTATAAGCACCACCTTGACGTTCACGGGTATGGGCTCAGGCTTCAATGCGGATGTGCTCATAAGCCGGTACTGCTCCCACACGTCCTCTATCCTTACCTCGCCGGTGTTTATCATCCTCTTTAACGTGTCGTAGACAAAGATGTTTTTAAGAACGTCCATGGCGTTCACAACAAGGTAGCCGCCGTTTGCCCTGTGCATGGAGCCTGCCTTGATAAGGGTAAAGTCCGTCACTGCCACACCGTACTGGACCTTGTGCTCCACGCGGCCAAAGAGGTTGTAATACGTGGGGTTGGTCTCGATTACCACAGGCGCGCCCTTAACATCCTTGTTATTGACGATTAGATTTACCTGGTAGCGCTCGAATGTCGGCTCGGGCTTGGAGATGCGTATGGGGATCGGGAGCTGCGGCTCCTCCTTTGGGCGAAAGTCCTCGATGCTTTTGAATACGTCGTCTCTAACGTCCTCGATATACGTAACCACCTCTTCGTAGCGCGCGTACTTGCCAAGAAGCTCGTTTATCATGGGCATAACGACGTACTGCACGACCTCTCTGTCGAGCTTCTCTACCTTATCGCGAGTCTCGTTCTCTATGGCCTTTGCGTCTCGTATCGCGTCGTTAAGCTTTTCCTGAAGGCGCTTCGAGTTCTCTTCGAGCTCGTTTTTCTCGTGCCTTGGGAGCGCGTCGAAGTCGTCTCCCTTTAGCGGATGCCCGTCCTTTGCAGGAACCACGGCAACGCCGCTAACTGACTTCTTTAGCATGAAGCCTTTTTCAGAGGCAAGCTTCTCAAGCCGCGAAAATATGGCGCGCGTCCTCTCCTGCTGGCCCTCAAGGATTTCGTCCCTGTGGCGTTCGTAATCCTTGCTTTCAAATACCTTTGGGATCTCGCGCTTTAGGCCCTCGAGGAGCTTTTGCATGTCGGATGCAAAAACATGTCCCGCGCCCGCGGCAAGACGAAGCGCGTTTGGACGGTCTGGCTCGTCGAAGTTAAAGACGTAACACCAGTCGTCGGGGACCCTGCCCTTAGCGGCCTTCTCGTCAAGAATGGTCTTTATGGTGGAGGTCTTGCCCGTGCCGCTATCGCCCAGCACGTAGACGTTAAAGCCGTTATTGGTAACGCCAAGACCGAAGTCTATGGCGCGTATGGCCCTGGACTGGCCGATAAAGCCCCTTAGATCCGGCAAATCCTCGGTCGTCTTGAAGGTAAAGGACGAGGTATCGCACGACCACGCAAGGTCTTCTGCCTTAAGCTTGTCTGACGGCATAAATACCGCTCCTTTCGGCGTCTACTCCCTGTGACGGTGCGTCATGCGGCGGAATACCGAATTATCGCCGCAGGAGGCGCAATCCATCTGAATTGTAGTATAGAAGATATGGAAGCGTTCGGCAAGTTTTTCGTTTATGGCCGAAAGCATGCCGCGCCTCTCGACCTTGTCCCACTTCTCTATGTCGATGTGCGCGCTAAGGGCGTTGACGTTGTGGCAGATGCTCCAGACGTGCAGGCTGTGCACGCCGGTCACACCCTCTATCGAGAGTATCTCCTTTAGAACGCTGTCAACGTCTATATCCCTCGGCACGCCTTCGAGGAGTATATGCCCGGCCTCAGTAATGACCCTCAAAGCGCCGTAAATTATCACGAGCGCGATGAGCACGCTTATCACAGGGTCAACCACATAGTACGACGTAAAGTACATTATCACTGCCCCTGCGATTACGCCGATACTCGCAAGCGCGTCGCCGACAACGTGCAAAAACGCGCTCTTTACGTTCAAATCCGACTTCGCAAAGTGGTGGAGCCGGAAGGCAACGGTAAGGTTCACTATAAGCCCTACGGCAGCGACGATAAGCACTGCGCCGCTCTTTACCTCCGTTGGGTTCAGGAATCTAAAGTACGCCTTATAAAGAATTATAGCCGATATCACGAGAAGCGTAACACCGTTTATGAGAGACACGAGCACCTCGGCCCTGTGGAGGCCGTAGGTGCGCCGCTCTGTGGGCTTGGACGAGGATATATAGAGCGCAAAAAGGCTAAGTGCCAGCGCAACCGCGTCCATAAGCACGTGCATAGAGTCTGATACGAGCGCGAGGCTGTTGGTAAGTATGCCGCCGACAAACTCGGCAACGAACACCGCTACCGTCAGCGCAACCGCTGCCTTAAGGCGCCCTGCAATCGAAGCATCCATGTCAACGCCGTGTCTGTCCATATCACGAAACCAGAGAAAGAAATGAAGTACCTGCCCTTAGCCCCTTAAGAGCGAAAAAATCCAGCACCGTTGCGCCGATATCCGCGAACGTCCGCCTCGTAGCAAGGTTCACGCCGCTACGCACCGAAGCACCAGATACCAGAAGCGGCACGTACTCCCTCGAATGGTCTGTCGAGGGGGTCGTCGGGTCGCAGCCGTGGTCAGCCGTTATAAACATTATATCGCCTTGCCCGAGTTTTTTCACTACTTCTTCGAGGCCTTTGTCCGCTGCCTCAAGCGCACGAGCATATCCGGCAGCATCGTTA
>JAOUFM010000025.1 GCA_029858205.1 Deltaproteobacteria bacterium
CGATGACAGACTACGGCTTGGCAAGGAGGCCAACCTTAAGCGCCGCGACTACTCCGTTGATATTGCGAGCAATTGTAGCGATGTCTCTTCCCGTTCGGCTTGCTGGGAGGCCATTTTCACCTACAGCAGGGCAGGACGCGACGAGTGCTCGGTTATGCTGACCTTCGTAATTACGACGTTATAGGCATGCCGGCACCGCCTTCAAAACCGTCCTTGATTTTAGCCCTGTCTTTGTTTTAAAATTAGGAGGTATCTGCCAATTCGCTTAAAGAAAAGAGGATAACGCGGTGCAAAGAAATATTTTTCGTATGGTATTTGCGGCGGCCTTCGCCGCAATGTTTTTTTTGGGGGCTCTAACTATTGCCGAAGCGGCCCTTACGGGAAAGGCGGCCACCAAGGTGGCGGTGATGCCGTGGAAGTTGAATGCGCCGCCAGAGCTTGAGTATCTAAAGGGCGCAGTGACGGATATGCTCTCAACACGGCTCGGAGCAGCGGAGGGCATAGAGCTTGTAAGGCCCGATGCTACAGCCAAGGCCTTTAAGGAGGTCTCTGCCGACGTCTCCCTGGAGACGGTTGCCGTGAATGCCGCGAAAAAGCTCGGCGCGGATTACGCGCTCGTTGGAAGCATCTCGGTTATAGGGCAGCAGATAAGCATAGACGCAAAGCTTGTAAATGTAAAGAACGCCGAGGCTGCTCCCATATACGCAAAGGGAGAGAAGCTGGATGCGCTTATTTCGATGACAGAGTACGTTGCATCAAGGACTGTCTCTCTTATAACGGCGCCCGTCGGCCAGGGCGTTGCTTCTTTTGGGGTTGCCGGAGCATATAACGGCAGGTTCTCCGAGAGCGGAGGCGCTCCGGCGCCAGCCACGGTGATTGCGCCGGTAACAGCCGCGCCTCAGGCCGCGCCCCAAGCTGCTTCAACAACTGCTTCTACCGGCGGTGTTGCAGGGTTTATCGCTAAGTCACAGGGCTCTTCTGGCTCAATCGACATGAATGTCGATATAGGCCCTGGCGAGTATCTTGCCTTCGATTTCATGGATGTAAACGGAGACGGCATTATAGAGGCTGTGCTCCTTAAGGAAAACGCCGTTCTCATAGGCAAGATAAGCGGAAATTCATTTAAGGAAATAGCTACCGTAGGCTCGGGCGCGAATAAGCGCTATGTTTCACTTGAGCGTTTCGATTCAAATAGCGACTCGAAGGACGAACTCTACATATCGAGAATATCCGGCACCACCTCCGAGACATGCCGTCTTACGTTTGACGGCAAGGAGTTCGCTCTCGGCCAGTGCGCGCCGTACCTTGTGCGCGTGTTCAGGGACAAGGGCAAGGCCGTGCTCGTTGGCCAGCAGTTCGTGCTCGACTGGGGGTTCAAGAAAAAGGCCTACGTCATGAAAGCCGAAGCTTTAGAGATTACTTCGGGAGAAGAGTTCGCTCTTCCGGATTACGCAAACATCTACGGCACGGCGCTCTATGATATTGACGCCGACGGCACGGAAGAGCTTCTTATTTACGATAGAGAGGACCATCTTCGCATATATAAGCGCGACGGCTCGGGATGGGCAGAGGACTGGAAGAGCCCGGACTATTTCACCGGAACGCTAAATCTCATAGAGCTAAAGAGGGGCGAGACCTCGCTAAATGAGTTTGTAAAGATAAACGACGAGATGGTGTTTTTCGATGCCGACAGCAGCGGCGTAAGGGAGATTGTGGCTGCCATAAAGACAGCGGGCGGGGCCTTTGGCAGAAGCTCGAAGGTCATAACCGAATTTAAGAGCGCAGTTGTCGCCGGGTATGAGTGGGACGGCGTGACATTTGTCGAGAAGTGGAAGAGCAAAGAGGTGCCGGGCTATGTGGCGGACTTTACGATTATGGACGTTGACGGCGACGGAAGCTCGGAGCTTGTGCTCCTGGTATCGAGGAAGAAGGCCTCGGTCTTTTCATCCGGCAAAAAAAATTCTATACTTTCGTATAAGTTGAAGTTATAATATCCGGCGTTGTTTGTAGTGATAATGGCGGCGTAGCTCAGGTGGCAGAGCAGGGGTCTCATAAGCCCCGGGCCAGTGGTTCGAGTCCACTCGCCGCCACCAAAATCCAAGCCCTTTGATGTGCCGTTGCTAAAATCGCGGCGTCACGGGGCTTTATGTTTTTTGAGGGTGCCAGTATGTTGCTTACCATAACGACAACCATGAGCCCGGCAACGGATTTAGGGTATCTTCTCCATAAGAATCCGTCGAGGGTGCATACCTTCGAGCTTGCCTTTGGCGTGTGCCATGTGTTTTATCCGGAGGCTTCGCCGCATAGATGCACTGCCGCGCTTCTTCTGGACATGGACACAGTCGGTATGGTCAGGACAGGAAACAGGAATTCGTCATCGGTTTACCCGTATGTAAACGATCGTCCGTACGTGGCGTCGTCGTTTATGAGCGTGGCTATTTCGAGGGTCTTTAGAGAGGCCCTTTTCGGGAAGTCGAAGCATCGTCAGGAACTGGCCGATAAAAAGATACCGCTCGAGGCCGTTATATCGGTGCTGCCGTGCCGTGGAGGGGAGGGTTCTTTGCGCAGCCTTTTTGAACCCCTTGGTTACGAAGTAGTTGCCGAAGGGTTTGACCTGGATGACAGATTCCCGAATTGGGGCAAGGGCCCTTATTACAGGGTTGGGCTCAAGGCCGTGACAAGGTTAAAAGATATGCTCTCGCATATAAACGTGCTTGTGCCAGTCATGGACAACGATAAGCATTACTGGGTGGGAGACGACGAAGTGGATAAGCTTCTTCGCATCGGCGGCGAATGGCTAAAAGACCACCCCGAGAGAGAATTTATTGCCAGGCGTTATCTGAAGAACAGGCGAAGCCTCGCAAGGACAGCTCTCGCAAGGCTGCTCGATGAGGGGGATGCCGGGCCGGAATTCAGTGACGCAAGGCGCAGGGAAAACGAGGACGTCATCGAAGAAAAACTAAGTCTTAACGAAGAACGCTTGGAACGCGTGGCCGATAAGCTAAAGGCGTCAGCTGCGGCCCGTGTGCTGGATTTGGGTTGCGGTGAGGGAAAGCTGATGAAGCGGCTTATGGCGGAGAAACAGTTTTCGACCGTAACCGGGCTTGATGTGTCGGTGCGCTCTCTTGAGTACGCAAGACAGCGGTTGCGCCTGGATTCGCTTCCGGAGAAAATGGCCGGAAGGGTGTCGCTTCTTCACGGATCCCTTATTTACAGGGACAGCCGTATCGCCGGATATGACGGCGCTGCCGTTGTCGAGGTGATAGAGCATCTCGATGGCGGCAGGCTCAAGGCCTTCGAGCGCGTGCTTTTCGAGTTTGCCAGGCCCAAGCTTGTTATTGTGACTACGCCGAATGTTGAATATAACGTGAAGTTCGAGAACCTCGCTGCTGGGAAGTTTCGCCATAGTGACCACCGTTTCGAATGGAGACGGGACGAGTTCGAGGCCTGGGCGCGCGGCGTTGCCGAAAGGTTCGGGTATGTTGTCGAGTTTTCTTCTGTAGGGGACGTGGACACTTTGCTGGGGGCCCCGACCCAGATGGGGGTATTTAGTTTATGCGCATAGAGATACCGGAGTTTTCGCTGGTGGTGCTTGTCGGCGTCTCGGGTTCCGGGAAGTCGAGCTTTGCGCGAAGGCACTTCAAGGCTACCGAGGTGCTTTCTTCTGACTACTGCCGTGCGCTTGTTTCGTGCGATGAAAATAATCAGGCCGTGACAAAAGAGGCATTTGAGGTGCTTCATTACATCGCGGCCAAGCGGCTGGAGCTTAAGAAGCTTACGGTAATAGACGCGACCAACACGCAGCAGGAGGCAAGAAAGCCTATACTCGAGCTTGCGCGGGCATATCACTGTCTGCCGGTGGCAGTAGTGTTCGATATTCCGCGTAAAGTCTGTGAGGAAAGGAACAGGGTAAGGCCGGATAGAAATTTTGGTCCGCATGTCCTTAGAAATCAGATGAGCCAGTTAAGGCGCTCGCTTGGAGCGCTGCGGCGTGAAGGGTTCAGGCATGTGTTTGTCATGGAATCGGAGGAAGAGGTAAACGCCGCGGAGGTTGTGCGCCGTCCGCTCTGGACAGACAAGACATCCGAGAAGGGGCCGTTCGATATCATAGGCGATGTCCACGGCTGTTATGATGAACTGCGCCTTTTGCTCGGTAAGCTTGGCTACAGTGTTGAAGATGCGCTGATAGGAACCGATAACGCGGCGCTTAGCCATCCCGATGGAAGAAAACCCGTGTTCCTCGGCGACATGGTGGACAGGGGGCCCAAATCGGTAGAGACGCTTTCTCTGATAATGAATGTTGTTTCCACAGGAACAGGGTTTGCCGTCATTGGCAATCATGACGATAAATTCTCGCGCTATCTTTCGGGCAGGGATGTGCAGATAAAGCACGGCTTGGCCGAGACCATAGAGAGTGTCGGGCAAGCCGGCGAAGGGTTCGGGGAAAAGGCCGGTAATTTTATAAAAGGACTTGTGAGCCACTATGTGCTTGACGGCGGACGCTTGGTTGTTGCGCATGCTGGAATGAAGGAGTCCATGCAGGGCAGGGCCTCGGCAAAGGTAAGAAGCTTTGCTCTCTACGGCGAGACTACTGGCGAGACCGACGAGTTCGGGCTGCCGGTGCGTTATAATTGGGCCATGGAGTACCGCGGCACGGCAACTGTCGTCTATGGACACACGCCGGTTGCCGTGCCGGAGTGGCTCAACAACACCATATGCGTGGATACCGGATGTGTTTACGGAGGCAGTCTTAGCGCGCTTAGATACCCTGAGCGTGAAGTTGTGTCCGTTCCGGCCTCTGCCATGTACTACGAGCCGTCGCGGCCTCTTGTGTCCTGTCCGCAGGAGCGGCTCTCGGCCCAGCAGCAGCACGACGATGTGCTCGATATTGCCGACGTTACCGGCAAGCGCATTATTTCGACGCGCCTTGGCCGCAACATAACGGTGCGCGAGGAGAACTCTACCGCAGCCGTGGAGGTGATGAGCCGGTTTGCCGTTAATCCGAAGTGGCTTATATATCTTCCGCCAACCATGTCGCCATCCGAGACGAGCTCCATTGACGGGTTTCTGGAGCATCCGGCAGAGGCGTTGGCGTATTATAGAACAAACGGCGTTTCCAAGGTGGTGTGCGAGCATAAGCATATGGGGTCGCGGGCCGTTATTGTTGTTTGCAGGGACGAGGACGCGGCCATTAGGCGTTTTGGCGTTGCCGGTGACGGTGTCGGTGTATGTTATACCCGCACAGGCAGACCGTTTTTCGATAATAAGAAACTTGAGCAGGATGTGCTTAGTCGAGTCGGTGCTGCCGTTACAAAGGCCGGACTTTGGGACGAAATGAAGACGGATTGGATATGTCTCGATGCCGAGGTTATGCCGTGGTCTATGAAGGCCATGGAACTTTTGAAGCAGGAGTATGCGGCCACGGCATCCGCAGGCAGCAGGGCGCTATTGGACGTTACCGGGCGGCTTGGGCAGGCAGCTGGGAATATTGCTGAAGCGGCTCAGCTTCTGGAAAGGTTTTTAGGCAAGGCACGGAGTATGGAGGCATATATACGGGCTTACCGCAATTACTGCTGGGATTTTAACTCGATAGAGGATATGAAGATTGCCCCGTTCCATGTCCTTGCAAGCGAAGGAAATGTTCATGCCGACAAGAATCATTTGTGGCACATGGAGACTGTGCACAGGATTGCGGCAGAAGACAGAGGCGTGCTTGTGGAGACGCCGTTTCTCGTTGTCGATACCGGCAGCGATGCGGACGTAAGTGCTGTGGTCGAATGGTGGCTGCGCCACACCGGCAGCGGCGGCGAGGGTATGGTTGTGAAGCCGCTTGGTTTTATAGAGCATGGCAGGCGCGGGGTGCTTCAGCCGGCTGTTAAGTGCCGCGGCAGGGAGTATCTGCGCATAATTT
>JAOUFM010000026.1 GCA_029858205.1 Deltaproteobacteria bacterium
AGAACTCGACAAGGAGACATTCGAAGGAATCGACATCGGGCTGTTTTCCCCGGGCGCGAAGGTCTCCGCAATATACGCGCCAAAGGCCGCTAAGGCAGGCTGCATTGTCGTTGACAACACCAGTCAGTTCCGTATGGACAAAGATGTGCCGCTTGTTGTGCCCGAGGTGAACCCCGGCGCAATAGCAGAATATAAGAAGCGTAACATCATCGCCAACCCGAACTGCTCGACCATACAGATGGTCGTTGCCTTAAAGCCCATACACGACAAGTTCCGCATCAAGAGAATCGTTGTCTCTACCTACCAGTCTGTCTCAGGCGCGGGGAAGGATGCTATGGAGGAGATGACCGAGCAGGTAAGGAGCCTCTTTAACATGAAGGGCGCGGAGGTAAAGCACCTTCCAAAGCAGATAGCCTTCAACTGCGTGCCCCAAATCGACGTGTTTCTCGATAATGGCTACACCAAAGAAGAGATGAAGATGGTGGACGAGACAAAGAAAATCATGGGCGATGACTCGATAAAGGTGACCGCTACGACCGTCCGTGTGCCGGTGTATGTCAGTCATTCGGAGTCCGTTAATATAGAGACCGAAAACCCGATTACCCCTGGAGCCGTTAAGTCGCTTCTAAAGAACGCCCCCGGAGTAGAGCTTGTCGACGACCCCGGTAAGGGCGAGTATCCGATGCCCATAAACGCCGCAGGCAACGACCCGGTCTATGTGGGTAGAATACGTAAGGACGAGAGCATAGAGAACGGCATCAATATGTGGATAGTGTCCGATAACCTTCGTAAGGGTGCGGCGCTTAATGCCGTGCAAATCGCAGAGGTCCTTATAAAGGACTATATCTAAGTGCACTGTTTTGAGCACGACGCGTAACATTCTGCTGTTTCTCGAGTTCGACGGCACGGCCTATGCCGGATGGCAGCTTCAGGCCGACAGGGCAACCGTGCAGGGCGAGCTCGAGGATGCGATAAGGAATCTGACAGGGAGCGAGTCGCGCGTGTACGGATGCTCGAGGACCGACGCCGGAGTTCACGCGTACGATTACGCAGCGCTCTTTAAAACCGAATCGAAGATACCGATTGTCGGCATCATAGGCGGCCTTAATTCGCTTTTGCCCGAAGACATCGCCGTAAAGGACGCCAAAGAGGTAGACGGCGCCTTTGACCCGAGAAAGAGTGCGAAGAATAAGACGTATTTATACAGGATTTTCAACGCCCCTTACAGGACGCCGCTTTTCAGGCACAGGGCATGGAGCGTGTTCCATACGCTCGATATAGAGGTCATGCAAAAAGGCGCTGCAATGCTCGTTGGAAAGAAGGACTTCGCGTCATTCATGGCGGCGGATTCCGACGCCGAGCACTCTGTAAGGGAAATACTCTCCTTCGACGTTCGGAGGGCAGAAGGCTCTTTCATAGAGCTCGAGGTAAAGGGCACGGCCTTCCTTCGCCACATGGTGAGAATCATGGCAGGCACGCTCGTTACACTTGGAAGAGGTAAAATTACGTTAGGTGAGCTCACCTTTATAATAGACGCCAAGGACAGGACCAAGGCCCCGATGACGGCGCCGCCCGAAGGGCTTTTTCTTAAAAAAGTGGAGTACTAAGGTAACACAAACCCAAAACGGAGGAAGCGATGAGAACCATGGTGGCAGTATTGCTTGCAGCAGCGGTATTCGCAGTGTCAGCGGCCGGCAGCGCTCATGCCGGGATAAACCTCGGCGTGAACATTTCGGATGGCAAGGTAACGGACTTTCAGCTATCGGTCAGTAAGTACTATAATGTCCCGCAAACCCAGGTCGTTGCAGTTAGCGCAAAGAGCGTTCCCGATGACGAGCTTCCGGTGGTGTTCTTCCTTGCCTCGAAGACAGGAGCCTCGACGCAGGCAATCATAGACTTAAGGCTAAAGGGCACGAGCTGGATAGACATAAGCCTTAAGTTTGGCAAGGACGCCGGAGTGTTCTACGTCCCGGTTGAAAAGAGAAAAGGCCCGCCTTACGGCAAGGCATACGGTTATTATAAGAATAAACCAAAGGACGGCTGGAAGAGCGAAAGGCCCGATGACGGTGAGGTCGTAAACCTCGTGAACACGCGCTTTATGTCCGAGTATCACGGCATTTCTCCCGAAGAAGTAGGCGAGATGCGTAACGAGGGCAGAAAGTATTCCGACATAGACCGCGATGTAAAGGAAAAGAAAAAGAAGGGCAAGGGCGGAAAAGATAAAGGTGGAAAAGATAAAGGCGGAGATAAGGGCGGTAAAGGCGGTAAAAACAAAGGTGGCGATGACGACCACAGCAGCCACGGAGACCATGGTGGCGGTGGCAAAGGCCGCGGCAAAAACTAAAGCCGCTGGGCTTAGGAGGATGAAGTAATGCCAATATACGAGTATAGCTGTTCCAAATGCGGCGAGGTGTTCGAGGCATCCCAGAAGATGTCCGAGAAACCTCTTACAAAATGCGTCAAATGCGGCAAGGGCCCTGTTGAAAAGCTCATCTCGCGCTCGGCCTTCCATCTAAAAGGCGGCGGATGGTACAAGTCCGGATACACGAAGGAATCAAGTAAACCCGCGGCGTGCCCGGCATCCGCACCTAAAGATAAAAACGGCTGCGGCGGTTGCCCTTCGGCCAGTTAATACCCATTGGCAGTATGTTGAGGGAACCTTTTTGTAAAAAGGTTCCCTCAAACTCCCTCCAAAAACTTTTACCTTGTTTTGCGCTCCCCCATATGGGGGAGCGCAAAACAACAAGGCTAAAGTCTTCGGAAGGGGGTATGGGGGAAACCCTTCTACAGAAGGGTTTCCCCCAATATTCTGCCAACGGGCATTAGTGGAGGAAATATGTACATACGAGAGATAGCTATTGCTGCGGCACTGCGTGCCGGGGCGGTATTGAAGGAGAACCTTGGCGGGGAGAGAAGGCTTTCCTTCAAGGGCGCTGTCGATATCGTAACCGAGATGGACATTCGCGCCGAGGATATTATTGTATCTCTTATACGTGAGAACTTTCCTTCGCATGGCATTTTGACGGAAGAGGGCGAGGGGAAAAAGGCGGCCTCGTCAAGGTGCCGTTGGATAATAGACCCGCTTGACGGCACAACGAACTACGCGCACGGGTTTCCGATTTTCAATATTTCGATAGCCTTTGAGGAAGCGGGCGAGGTAGTGCTTGGTGTCGTGTATGCGCCGATGCTGGATGAAATGTTTGTGGCAGAGAAGGGCAAGGGCGCGTTCTTAAATAACAAGCCGATATCTGTTTCCCGTGTGTCTACTCTCGATAAGAGCCTTCTTGCAACGGGTTTTCCGTATGATATAAGGACGAACGAGAGAAACAACCTTGCCGAGTTTTCGTTATTTGCAAAACGCGCGCAGGCCATACGGAGGGCCGGGGCAGCGGCGCTTGATCTGGCGTATGTTGCGGCAGGGCGTTTCGACGCCTTCTGGGAGATGAGGCTTAAGCCCTGGGACGTTGCAGCAGCCGCTCTTATGGTAAAGGAGGCGGGCGGCGTGATTACGGGGTTCGATAAATCGCCATTTACCGTTGACACAGGCGACGTGCTCGCTTCTAACGGCCTTGTGCACGACGAGATGAGTTCCATACTCACGAAGGCACGCGGATAATCCGAATAATGGTGAAACTTCTTTTAAGGCTCATAGCGCTAAGCGCTGCGATATTCTCAATACCTTATGTGCTCCCGGGTGTAAAGGTCGAGAGTATTAGCACGGCCGTGGTCGCGGCGTTGGTGCTTGCGGTATTAAATGTATCGCTTCGGCCTGTTTTGAAGATACTGACATTTCCGATTAATTTTTTGACCCTCGGGCTCTTTACTCTTGTCATTAATACGGTCATATTGTTGCTTGTTGAGTTCGCTGTCGAGGGGTTTGAGATAGTGGGGTTCTGGGAGGCCTTTGTTGCGGCCATTTTTATCAGTGTTTTCAATATGTTACTTAGGATTATCTTTGTTAAGAAAACCAAGTACGATTATGACGACGATGACGATGACGAAGACGACGATGACGATGAAAAAAAATGATTTGCCGGTGCTTGTAAATGTACGGTTATAAATACGAGTGAGGCATCTTTTTTGCGCGTCCCGGGAAAAAAACCTTGACAAGAGTATGGTTTTTAGTTATAAATATTAAATTCTATTCCAGCCTCTTAAGGGGTTTGAGGCATGCGTATGTCTTTTTTAGGTTTACGGGCTGGCGTAGCTCAATGGCAGAGCAGCTGATTTGTAATCAGCAGGTTGCGGGTTCAAATCCCACCGCCAGCTCCACTAACTTGTTGTTTTCCTTCGTTCTATAGTTTGGACGGAGTTTTGTAGTCAATATATATATTCTCGATGACGCTCAACGACGGTTGCGGGAAGTTTTTTTCACAGGCTGCCCGTGTTGTGGTGTTTTATTTTTTTTTGTCGGGTAAGAGACGGAGGAGTACCCGAGTGGCCAAAGGGGGCAGACTGTAAATCTGCTGGCTCCGCCTACGAAGGTTCGAATCCTTCCTCCTCCACCAGTTCTCGGTTTTATCGCGCTATCGGGCGCGTTTGATGGAAAGAAGGTTTCACGGCGCGGTTTACAGGCGCGCTGCATTTTGACGGCAGTATCGAACAGCGCGGGTGTAGTTCAATGGTAGAACTCCAGCCTTCCAAGCTGGATGCGTGGGTTCGATTCCCATCACCCGCTCCAGAGTTTGGGGCCGCGAAGGGTGTTTGCGGAGATTTTTTAGATGCGCGGTCTTTTTTGATGTCAGAGCCGGTGGGCGCTCTGCTTGGGATGGGGCCGGATATAAGCAAGCGTTAGCATCCCGTAATGCGCATCATGCTTGTTTTGCCCATGTAGCTCAGTTGGTAGAGCACTTCCTTGGTAAGGAAGAGGTTCACCGGTTCGATCCCGGTCATGGGCTCCAGATACATGCGGGCAGTTGGTTTGAAGCGATGTTTTGGTCTTTGGGTTCGTAAACGACAATCAAGCGGAGGGAGATATCATGAGCAAGGCTAAATTCGAGAGGACAAAACCGCACGTAAACGTCGGCACCATCGGTCACGTCGACCACGGCAAGACGACCTTGACAGCGGCAATCACCAAGGTTCTTTCCTCAAGGGGCG
>JAOUFM010000027.1 GCA_029858205.1 Deltaproteobacteria bacterium
GCAGAGGGAGACTCGATACGGCGCGAGTTCGACCACCTAAGGGGCATGGTCGAGGAAAGAGAGCACAGGCTCTCGAAAAACGAAGAGGCCATAGAGCTTCTAAAGGGCTCCATACAGGCCATAGACGACCAGTTAAGAAAACTTGGCAAGGGCGGGCTCGAAGTGGCAGGCTCTGCCATAGATGACATCAAAAAATCCCTGGACGAACTTGTCGAGAGAATCGAACGGCTCGAAAAGGCGCAGGGCATAAAGCCAGACGGCGCGGGCTCCGCAGCAGACCCCAAGGCCCTCTATAACGACGGGCTCGACGCCATACGCGAGAAAAAGAACTACAAAAAAGGCGCTGAAACCCTGGAGCGCTTCGTCTCCGAGCACCCGAAGCACGCACTAGCCGGAAACGCGCAGTACTGGATAGGCGAGGCCTACTACGCACTTGGAGATTTCGAGCGCTCCATAGCCGAGTTCAACCGCGTCATCACAAAATACCCGAAAAGCGACAAGGTGCCGGCCTCGCTCCTAAAGCAGGGCTACTCTTTCGAAAAGCTCAAGGAGTCGGAGAACGCGCTTATAATATTCAAAAGCCTCGTAGAGAAACATCCGAAGAGCGCCGAGGCCGCTACGGCCAAAAAGCGCGTTGCTGAACTGGAAAAGGCGCAAAAGAAAAAAACGCCTGCCAAAACAAAGAAAGAAGGCACAAAGAGCTCGAAGTAATGGCTCTGCGGCGCTAAACTCCTGCCATAACATGACGCAGCCAATAAAGGTTTCCACCTCGCTTTGCGCCCAATATTCCAATGACGAGGTCTACCGCGCAGTAAAACAGGCGGTGGACCTCGTAGGCGGCATTGGCGCGTTCGTGCGCCCGGGAGAGCGAATACTCATAAAGCCAAACATGCTTGGCGGCAAGCCTGCCGAGGCAGGAGTTACAACGCACCCGACGGTGGTATCTGCTGCGATACGGCTCGTTATAGAGGCCGGGGCAACCCCTCTTGTCGGCGACAGCCCGGGAATGGGAAGCCTAATAAGTGTCGCAAAAAAATGCGGCATAGCAGAGGCTGCTGCACTTGGCAATGCCGCGCTAATCGACCTCAAGACGCCTGTGATAGTCGACGCAACCGGAACAAAAAGCTTTAAGCGGTTCGAAATAGCGAAAGAGGCCCTTGAGCCGCACGGCATAATAAACCTGCCAAAGCTTAAGACCCACGCCCAGATGTTTCTCACCATGGGCGTAAAGAACACCTTTGGCTGCGTCCCCGGTATGCGCAAGGCACAGTGGCATCTTACGGCAGGCACCGACGTCGAGCGGTTCGCGGACATGATGCTGGACCTTCATATCAACGTAAAGCCAAGGCTCTCCATCCTCGACGCCGTTGTTTCGATGGAAGGCAACGGCCCCATGGGCGGCAATCTTAGAAACACCGGCTTCGTAGCCGCAAGCGCCGATGCCGTTGCCCTGGACGCCGCGATAACGAAGATGCTTGGCCGCCGCACAAACGACGTGCCTATATTAAAGGCCGCTTCTGCACGGTCGTTTCCAGGCACCGATTACTCCAACATAGAAATGCTTGGCGCAATGCCTGAGGCAAAGGTATTCGACCGCTTCGCCTTCCCTCCCCTCATACACACGAACTTCGGCGCCATGTTGCCAAAGTTCCTCGATAAACGCATACGAAAAGCGCTCTCTAGCAGACCAAACATAATGCACGGCTCGTGCACAATGTGCGCTCAGTGCGTTCGCATATGCCCTCCTGGCGTAATGAAGGCAAAGGGAAAGATAGAGATAAACTACGACGGCTGCATCAGGTGCTTTTGCTGCCAGGAGATATGCCCTTCCGGCGCAATCACCGTTAAGGAAGGCTGGCTAAAAAAGCTTATCCCGGGGATGTAGGGCTGCCGGCGAATTCTCTTGCCAACCGCGAAACCCTTTCATATAATTTTGTTTACAGGCAGCCGGCGTACAAACGACCCCTAATGGCGAACGACCCTAAAAAGAAACCGCGCTTCGGCAGGTTTTTCTTCAAACTGAGGATACTTGCGCTCCTCGTCTTCGCGCTCGTAATCCTTCTCTCTGTCGTCGAGTTCGACCTTAGCCGCTCCATACCGGCCGTGACCAAACGCGCCGAGGCACGGCTAAACGCCATTGTCACCATCGGCAGCGTAAAACTTAAGGTTCTTCCGCTGCCGACCGTGATAATCTACGACGTGAAGGTCACCGGCCCCGACGGGTTCGTGGCTCTGGCCAGGAACGCGCGGGCCGAAATAGCCGTAATACCGCTCATTACAGGCACCGTATCGGTAAGCCACCTCATGCTCGAGGGCGCGGACGTGCGCCTAAAGCGCGACGCAGCCGGGAATCTTAACGCAGCAGAGCTTGGCCGCCGTGGCAGCGGCAATGAGGACAACAAAGGCGCAACAAAATCCTCCATCAACAGGATCTCGCTTAAAGACTCGCACATCGTCTTCACGGACTTCGCAGGAGGGTTCGAGAACACCTTTGACGCCTCAGGGGTCGAATTCTTCATGACAAAAAATCATGACGGCTTTACCTACAGCGGAAGCGGCGGCATCGTCTCGGACGAGATATCGAACTTTTCCTTATCGGGCGAGGCCACCTTCCTCGCCGACTCAACCGAGCTTACAGGAACGATGTCCCTAAAGAACTTCAAGGTCGAGAGCGTGACGGCCTACCTTCGCCAGGATCCTCTCTCCAAGCCGGTCGTGACCGGCAAGATAAGCGCCGATGCGGCGTACACGTACTCAACACTGCCCTCGCCCACAGGCACGGGTAAGCTTAAGGGCACCATCGCCGTAAACGGCATAACAGTAAATCTGCCGGAAAACTTCGACAACCCTGTAACGGTGCAAAGCGGCAGCACTGACGTTGAAATATCATGGGACGGAGAGAAAAAAGCGGTCGCACTCCGTAACGCAAGCGTCGACCTCGGCGAGTTCAACGTAAAGGGACGCTTCTCTCTCGCGAGGCCGGCGAACACCGTGCGCATGGAAATATCTTCCTCACCTATACCGCTAAAGAGCATCATAAAGTACATACCGTACAAAATAATGCCTGAGAGCACTGCCGAAACACTAAGGGGGCTTACCAACCTCGGCGGCAACGTAACGATAAAGACCATATCGTTTACAAACGAAGGGCTTACTCCCGAAAAAAAGACCGACTACTTCAAGGCCATAATTGCCGACGTAACGCTAGAGGACGCCGCGTTCTCTCACCCGCACTTCTCGCAGCCTCTCTCCGAGCTAAACGGCAGCCTAACGATAAAAGACGCCGAGGCCGTGTTCTCTGGCCTGAGAGGGAAATACGGCAAAGGCTCGCTCGACAACCTCGAAGCTACGATAAGCGACATCGCCGGAGCGCCGCGCATGGCGCTCAAGGCAACGGCCACCTTCGATACTGCGGAAACAATAGAAGACACAAAGAGGCTTTTGCAAAACAAGGCCCTCACCAACGCCTCCGGCTCCGGCAAGGCCATACTCGAGGTCGAGGGCTCGGGAACGCTGCCGCTAAAGGAGAGCCCGAAAACAGGTAAGCTCACGCTCAACTACAAGCTCGACCTTACAAACGCCGAGTTCTCCATACCAAGACTCATCGCAAAAGACCCTGGCTACGTGCTCACTGCAGACAGCACGATAGAAATAAACCGCGAAAAAGTGGCGCTAAAAGAGACTTCCGTTACTTCCGGAAGCTCAACACTCTCAATCACGGGATTTTTCTCGAGGATAGACCCGTCGTATACGATAACCCTGGCGGCAAAGAACATGCTCATAGCCGATGTGCAGCCAATATCGCCGTTCCTCAGGATGAACGAGGACGCTTTGGCAAAGGGCACTCTCTCGATGAACATCACAAAGCGCGTGGACAAGACTTCGGCCTACCCGTCCTACACCGGCACCATGAACGTAAAGAACGCCGTATTTGGCACGATATTCCTGCGCCATGCCGTCAGGAACGCTAACGCCAGCGTGCGGCTCTCGGGAAACTCCGGAACCATCGTGCTAAAGAGCGCGAAGTTCGGAAAATCCGACCTTTCCGGCGAGGTACAAATAAAGAACATCGACAAGCGGCTAATCGAGCTCAATGCGTTCTCCAACAGGCTCGACATCGAGGAGTTCGTCCCGTCGAAGGGCAAAAAGATAAAACAGGACCCGCCGTCGAAAAAGCCGCTTATCGGCAGAGGCCGCATAACGGCAAAGACCGGCACCATCTTTGGCCTGAACTTCGGCTCACTCGTAGCCGATACGCGCCTTACGGAAAAAGAACTAAACTTCAAAAAGATAGTCTTCAACTCGAACGGCGGAAACATGACGGGATACTTCACTCTAATGAGAGACAAATACGACCAGGAGCTCTTCAAGGCCGGCATAAGTGCAGCCGGTGTCGAGCTAAAGTACCTGCTTCGCGACTTCGGGGCAAAAGAAAAAATACTCGAAGGCTCTCTCTCGCTTAACGCCGAGCTTACGTGCTCGAGGAATGCCAAACCCTTCGCGAGCTGCCTAAACGGCATCGTCGGCGTAAAGGCCTCGGACGGGCGCATGATGAAGTTTACGACGATAAGCAAGGTCTTCTCTATCATAAACGTTTTGACCATAACCGAGCTTTTCGAATCCGGCTCTCCGTACAAGAGAATATCGGGAGACTTTGCAATAAAGAACGGCGTCATATCGACCGAGAACCTCAGATACAACAGCGCATCGATAAAAATGTCTGCAATCGGCAACGTAAACCTGCCCAAGATGACCATAGACGCGCTCCTTGCCGTAT